>JAQYVK010000167.1 GCA_030145585.1 Desulfatiglandales bacterium
ACACCATGCAGACCGCCCGATACTTTGTAACTCTTGTTATCAAATTTACCGCCTGAATGAAGTTTGGTCATGACAACTTCCAATGCGGGTATTTTTTCAGTTTTATGCATACCCACAGGGATTCCTCGACCGTCATCTACAATGATGACACTGTCATCGGCCAATATTTGAATATCGATATGATCACAAAAACCGACCATTGCCTCATCAATACTGTTATCCACCACTTCATAGACCAGATGATGTAGGCCCTCAAAGCTGGTATTCCCAATATACATGGCCGGCCGTTTTCTAACGGCCGTTAAGCCTTCAAGAACCTTAATGTCAGCAGCACCGTAATTTGAATTTGTCATATTCACCCTATAGCCTCATTGGCATGATTAGCCCTAAAAATCCCTGATCATCTTTTCCTGTGATGAGACAGGGGCTAGAATTATCTGTAAAACCCATTGTCACCAGTTCACTATCCATGGATTGAAGAATATCTAGAAAATATCTGGCATTGAATCCTGCTTCTAGACGTTCTTCCTTGAACACCACTTCCAGGTTTTCCTGGGCATCTCCCAGGTCCGGGTTGATGGATATCAATTCCATATTATTCTTATCCAGGGTTATCTTCACCCCTCTGTAACTTTCGTTACTCAAAATAATCATTTTTTTCATTCCATCCAAAAGAACTTTTCGATCTATGTCAACATAACATTTTGCTTTTTTAGGAATAACGGCATGATAATCAGGGAATTTACTCTCTAATAGTCGGATGACAATGAGGGTATTTTCCTTCTTAGCTATACAGTTGTTCTGCTTGAATCCCAAATGAATCGACCCGCCTTCTGATGCCAGTTTATTCAATTCGGACATCCCTTTCTTTGGAATCATGACCCCATTATCTATTTTTAATTCCTCAATATTTTTTATTTCCTTGTCAATCATGGACAATCGGTGACCATCGGTGGATACCATTCTTAATAAAGTCTTGCCTTCGCTTTCTACCCTCTCTGTAAAGACCCCTGAGAGTTTAAATCCTGCTTCGTCCATCGTTACCGAGTAGATGGTTTTGTTGATCATTTCTTGTAGGACCTTTTCATCGAATTCTACCGTAACCACCTCCTCCGGTTCAACAAATACAGGGTACTCTTCTGAAGGAAGACATGCCAGGTTATATTTTGCTATGTCATCGGAAATATGAACCCAGTTATTTTCCTTCTCCTTGATGGTTATTTTTGAGTTCTTACTTTCTTTCAATATCTCAAAAAGTTTTCTTCCTGAAATCGTTACACTGCCTGGCTTGATGACTTCGGCAGATATTTTTTGCTGATAACTGATTTCTAAATCGGTCGCTGAAATATGGGTATAAGAATTTTCAGATGATAAGAGGATCGTTGAAAGAATAGGCATGTTACTTCTCTTTTCGATGATACTTTGAACTCTCGAGATGGAACTGAACAATTCATTCCTATCTACTTTTATTTCCATTATATACTCCTATATATATTAATCATAACGCTCTGTTTGTTTGTTGAGTACTATTCTAACTTATCAAAAATAGGATAAAAAAAATAAATTACTTTCTATAAAAAGACTACTACTTTTTAACAGAAAGGGCAGACGTTTAAACCAAAAACGGATTCGCTATACAAAATGATCAGAAAAGAGTCGAATGAAAACCCCTTTTGTTGAATGGTTGTTTAAAAAAAGTGAATAGATAAATAAGTAAAAGGTATAGGGCTCAGGGCGCAAGGCTCAGGGAAACCACGAATCACTTTTTTTACCCTGCGCCTTAAGCCTGCCGCCTTGAGCCTTTTTTTATACCGTAAACCGTACACCTTTTTTTCATTATACCTCATTCTTAAAAGATTTGCTTGCCAACAGGCTAGACCGGGTGCCTTTTAGCCGAGTAAATTTTCGATTTTCATAAGATCATCCCTAACGTTTTTCTGTTCTTTACATTTTTCTATTCGCTGTACGGCATAAATGACGGTTGAATGGTCTTTATTCCCAAAAGATGTGCCTATCTCTTTGAATGATAAACGGGTATACTTTCTGGCCAGATACATGGCCAATTGTCTCGGATAGGAAAAGGAACGCCTCTTTTTATCAGATACAAGGTCCATGACGGAGATATTAAAATATTCAGCAATCATTGATTTTATATCATCAATGTCTATTTCAATCTTATTTTTACCTTTCATAAAGGACTTCACGGTTGAGATGTTGATAGTGCGTTGATTTAGAGATGCGTAAGTCCCTATTTTGATAATGTTTTTCATTAAAGTTTTGATATCATTGTTTGTATTTGCAAGGAAGAAAACAACATCCTCCGGGATATGAATACCCTGTTCTTTTGTCGTATTTTTAATAATATCGATCTTTGTCATTTGATCCGGCACTTGAATTTCGGTGATAAGACCACTCCCCAATCTCGACTTTAGCTGGGAATTTAAATTTTTTAAATGGGTCGGTGGTCTTTGGCCGGCCACCACAACCCTTTTTCTCCTCCCATGAAGAGCATTAAAAATTGATAGAAATTCCTCTTGTGTCCTTTTCCTGTTATCGAGTAAATGAACATCATCAAATAATAAGACATCAAGACCGCAGTATCTTTCTCTGAATTCATGCAGCTTTTTATTCTTTGAAGAATAGGAAAAATCTGCTGTGAAAGTATCCGAGGTGAGATATCTTATTCGAGGGGACGGGTCGTTACTAATGATATAATTTCCGATTGCATGAAGAAGATGGGTCTTACCCAATCCCATATGACAATAGATGTATAAGGGATTATAATCATTGTTGGATCCTTTGGCCACCTCAATGGAGGATGAACGCGCAAATCTATTGCCTTTTCCCATGATGAAACGATGAAACGTCATCGATGGATCTAAAAAGTGCTTAAATGTCGGATCACGTTTTTCGATTGGGGTCGCTGACGGAGAGCTCTTTTTTTCAGGGGGCTTTTGATGTGAGAAATAAATATCTGGTTCTTGTTTTAGGATTTTTTTGAAAGATTTTGTTATTTCCGGCAGATATTTTTCCTGCAACCAATTTGAAACATATTTATTGGGGACCCCGATAACGGCTTGGCCAGGTTCCAGTTTTTGCAGAGTGGTCCGAGAAAACCATGTTTTAAAATCCGGTTTTGGAAGTTTCGACTCTAAATTTCTGGTGATCTGATTCCATATGTCTTTTTTTTTTAACATCATCTTTTATGTCGGTCCATAATTTTAGAGTGTGTGGATTTTAGAAGAGTTTTGTCTGAATATCAACTAAAATTTCCGGATATATTTAGGTTTTAAGTGTGAATATTGTGATCGGTTTTTTGACGGGGCTGAAGTTTTAAGGTAAAGAATAAAGCTACAAATTATAGATAATAAAGGAGAGAAGAATGACTTATTCTATTGGTATGGCCGGAAAGGGCGGTACTGGCAAGACCACACTGGCCGGATTATTGATTAAATACCTTGTTAAAACAGGCAAAACGCCTGTTTTGGCAGTTGATGCCGATTCTAATGCCAATTTAAATGAGGTTCTTGGATTGGACGTGGAGGAAACCCTTGGTGATGCAAGAGAAGAAATGAAGAAGGGTGTGGCAACCGGCATGACAAAGGATGTCTTTATGAAAATGAAGCTGGAGCAATCGGTGGTTGAGGCAAAGAATTTTGATCTGGTCGTCATGGGAAGACCGGAAGGTTCAGGCTGTTACTGTGCGGCCAATACCTTGCTGACTCAATATCTAGACACGTTGATCAATAACTACACTTCTATGGTCATAGACAATGAAGCCGGTATGGAACACATCAGTCGACTGACAACCAATAATATTGATCTCCTTCTCGTTGTTTCCGATGCCAGCAGAAGGGGAATTCATTCAGCAGCTCGAATTCTTGAATTAACTGATGAGTTGGGGTTACAAATCAGTCGTAAGGCCTTTGTCGTGAATCAGGTGAAAGAGGGTCTCATGGAAACCATTGAAAAAATGGTTCATGAATACCCATTAGACCTGATCGGGGTCATCCCGGAAGATGTTCAAGTGCACGATTTTGACCTCGCTGGAAGACCAACAATCGAGCTTGATGAGGGAAGTAAAGCGCTCAAAGCAGCCTTTGAAATCTTCGGTAAAATCATAGACCATTAATACTATATATTGTATTAATTGAAGAAAAATACCCTATATATTGTATGTAAAATATCGGGGAACCACCTCATTTTATTGCTAAATTTTACTTGACAAGAAATTTATGCTAAACTATGTTCAAAAGGCCTCTGAAAAGAGGTCATTTTTTTGATTTATTTTGTTCAATTTTTCACATAGTATAAAATACTCTGATTAAAAGAACCCTGAAAGTGATCAAAAAAAAGGGTTATTAAATTATATTCTAACAAGGAGGTAATGAAATTGGGCTTTGAGATTCCGAAACAACCCTATTCTGGAAAAATAGGAGAAACAACCGTGGGGATGGGAAGTGATGCGGTCACATTGGGAGGTTCAGACGCGTACCCTTTTCATGCTTTTGAAGGAAATATGCCCAATCCCCCAAAGATAGCCATGGAGGTGTGGGATTATGATCCTTCGGAGGAATGGCCGGCGGCAGCCATCGAGCCATTCAAGGACGTCATCTCATCACCGGACGCTTGGGCAAAAAAATGCGTGGATGAATATGGGGCCGATATCATCGTGCTCCAATTGAAGAGTACGGATCCCAATGGCATGGATCGGCAGCCCGATGAGGCCGCAGGGGTGGCCAAAAAAGTCTCGGATGCCGTGGATGTCCCTCTCTTTGTATGGGGCACGGCAAATAACCAGAAGGATGAGGAGGTCCTGAAAAAAATCTCGGAATTGTGTGAAGGAAAGAATGTTTCTCTGGGTCCCGTTGAGGAGGCAAACCATAAAGGGGTGGGCGCCAGCGCCCTCGGTTACAACCATACCATCATCTCATCCTCCCCTATCGATGTCAATTTAGCCAAACAGCTCAACATATTGTTGGGAAATCTAGGTGTCCAGAGCGATAAGATTATCATAGATCCCACCACCGGTGGACTGGGATATGGCCTCGAATACTCCTATTCCGTCATGGAAAGGATACGAATGGCGGCCCTGACACAGGAAGACGATAAACTGCAAATTCCGATCGTTTCGAACATCGGCAATGAGATATGGAAAAGCAAGGAAGCGGGGCTATCGATCGATGAGGCCCCGACACTCGGTGATCCTGAAAGACGTGGTATTTTGATGGAATCTGTCGCTGCGGTGAGCTATCTCTTGGCCGGATCAGATGTCATCATTCTAAGACATCCCGAAAGTGTCAGGATGGTTAGATCTTTCATTGAGCGCTTGTCGAACGGTGGAGTGGCGACAGATGTGACCGGGATTTCCAAAAAGCTGGACACCCAGGAGGCAGACCTGCTTGCCCTGTCACCGGAGCCGAATCTCGATTTCGGCGAGCCGGCTGCTGAAGCGAAGCCGGCCAAACCGAAAGCGAAAGAAGCCCCGAAGGCGGCGGCGTCCCCAAAGCCGGAGAAGAAGGAAGAAAAGGCCAAGGAGAAGGCTGCGGCCGCCGAGAAGGGACAAGACAAGGCCACGGAAAAGGCGGCGGCGCCGAAATCTAAAGAAAAGGTTGTTGAATTAAAGCCGAAGGCCGCGGCCGCTGAACCAGCGGCTGATAAAGAAGAAGAAAAAGCCAAAGCAGCGGCTAAAGAAAAGGCAGCCGCAGAAGCTGCCGCGAAGGAAGAGGAACAAGCCAAAGCGGTAGCTGCTGAAGCAGCAGCCAAAGAGAAGGCCGCGGCCGAAGCTAAGGCAAAAGAGAAGGCCAAAACAGCGTCAAAATCAAAAGAAAAAGAGGAGTTACAGGCCCTCAGGCAGAAACGGGTCCTCGAAAGGGAGAAACTGGAGGCGGAGAGGAAGGCCGCCGAAGGAGGAGAGGTGCCCAAGACTCCCGCTGCCGAGCAAATAGATATGGTAGATAAACTCATCAATAATCTAAACCGCATACACAAACGGGTTTAATAACGAAGCCCGAACAGAAAATAGGAGGAGGAACCTTATTATGACGACCGAAGAAGTCAAAAAAAAGGCGGCTGCAGGGGCAAAAAAAGAAAAAAAAGCCGTTAATGCAAAGGATCTCACGGTTGATCCTGCTACCGTAGAGATGATTGAAAGGTCCAGGGAGTTGGGGATCGAAACCATCTTTGATCGGGCCCAGACCATGAAACCCTGTAACATTGGACTCCAGGGGATTTGCTGTAAAAACTGCGCCCAAGGACCTTGCAGGCTCCCCATGCCCAAAGGGGGTATAGAGGGAGAGGATACCCGGAAAGGCCTGTGTGGGGCCACACCGGAGACGATCGCCTCACGGAATTTCGCACGAATGGTGGCAGCGGGTGCCGCCGCCCATAGCGATCATGGCAGGGGCGTGGCAGAGACTTTTCTGGCAGCGGCCAGGAAAGAGACAGAGGATTACAAGATCAAAGATACGAAAAAACTGCTTGAGATCGCACCGGACTACGGCGTGGATATCACGGTGGAAGGCGAAGATGGCGAGAAGCTCGCTCGAGATATGGATGAGATCGCCGTTGAACTGGGAGAGACGGCCCTTGCCCAGTGGGGCCAACAACAAGGAGAGGTCATCACGGTTAAAAGGGCTCCGGCGCCCCGTTATGAGCTCTGGAAAAAGTTGGGCGTCATCCCGAGGGGAATCGACCGGGAGACCGTAGAAATCATGCACAGGACCCATATGGGTGTGGATCAGGATTATGAAAACATGACCGATCAGTGTACGAGAGCATCCCTTGCCGACGGATGGGGGGGGTCCATGATCGCCACGGATCTTCAGGATGTCATGTTCGGTTGTCCTTATCCCGTTAAGAGCTCCGCCAATCTGGGCGTCCTTAAGGAGGACCACGTAAACATTATCATTCACGGACATGAACCTCTTTTGAGCGAGATGATCGTCCAGGCCTCTGAGCTCCCTGAGTTGTTGGCATTGGCCAAAGAGAAAGGGGCGAATGGGATTCAGTTGAGCGGTATATGTTGTACGGCGAATGAGATCCTGATCCGTCACGGCGTCCCCCTGGCAGGCAATTATCTCCAGCAGGAACTGGCCATCGTGACCGGGGCTGTAGATGCTATGGTCGTGGATGTCCAGTGCATTATGGAAAACGTCGCCAATGTGGCCGATTGCTTTCATACCAAGATCATCACCACCAATCCGAGGGCCAAAATTGCCTCCGGCAACACGATACACATCGAGTTCGACGAACACACCGCTTTTAATGATGCCAAGAAGATTGTAAAAGAGGCCATCGAGAACTTTACGAAGCGGGAAACAGAGGTCATGATTCCCGATTACTCATCCGACTTGATTGCAGGTTTCAGCTATGAGGCGATCAATTATCACCTGGGCGGGACCTTCAGGGGATCCTATGCGCCTCTCAATGACAACATCATCAACGGACGCATCAGGGGCGTGGCCGGTGTGGTTGGGTGCAACAATGCCCGAGCCACCCACGATGAGGCACATATCACGATCGTCAAAGAGTTGATCAAACATGACGTCATCGTATTGACCACGGGTTGTAATGCCATCACCTGCGCCAAGGTGGGGCTCTTGACCCCTGAATCCGCAAAGGTCTTTTGCGGGGCAGGTCTGGCCGAGGTATGTGAGACGGTGGGGATCCCGCCGGTCCTTCATATGGGCTCCTGTGTGGATAACAGCCGAATCTTGATGGCTGCTACGGAAGTGGTTAAAGCAGGGGGTCTTGGAAATGACATCAGCGATCTGCCGGCTGCCGGTTCGGCGCCAGAGTGGATGAGCGAGAAGGCGATCAGTATCGGTCAATATTTCGTGGCTTCAGGCGTTTATACGGTCTTCGGGGTGACGTTGCCGGTCAGCGGAGCACCCGTTTTTGAAGATCATCTCTATAACAAGCTGGAAGGGATTTATGGGGGTATGTGGGATCTTGAAGCGGATCCTATCAAGCACGCCCATAAGATGATTGCCCATATAGATAAGAAAAGGAAAGCATTGGGTATTGATAAGTCCCGAGAAAGGGTCCTGATGGATATGGCCGCACGGCAAAAGCTGGAAGCGGCTTAATCAACAATTAACAAATAAGCCTCTTAAGAAGGGAGGAAGCAAGTTATGTCGAAATTAGTAGCGTTTGCAGCCATCCAGGGTGCGTACAACATTGTTTCTAAGGCAGAGGGCAAATACAAAAGGGCCCTGGAGACCTATGGCGGGAGCCAGAAACTGGAGTTTCCCAATACCGCCTATTTTCTGCCGATTATTTATTCTTTGACGGGGATAAAAGTCACGGATTTGGACTCAGCAAAAAAACCGCTTGAGTTCGCCCGACAACTTTTGCCCCCTCACGTGAAAAAAGACTGTCATCTCCCCTATCTGGGACCCTTGTTGGACGGAGGGATGGCGGCTCTTTTTGCCGAAGAAATTGCGGAGGCCGTCCGATACGTGGAAGACCCTGATTTTTATCAGCCTGAGATGGAAGATCCGGACGTTGACAACGGTAAGATTTGGTTGGGTGCGGCCGATGATGCGATCATGCGAAAACGGGGCGTCGAGTTTGTGGATGGGACAGCCCCCGGTTTTGCCGCTATCGTGGGTGCGGCCCCCGATCCTGCCACCGCCAAGAAAATGGCGGAAGAGTATCAGTTAAAAACCATATATGTGTTTATGGCGGCCAATCAGAATGGAACCACTTTCACGGAACAACTTATTGAAGAAGGGGTGCAGATTGGGTGGAACACTCGCTTGGTCCCCTTTGGGCCGGACATTTCTGCGGCCGTTTTTGCCCTCGGCTTTGCCAACCGGGCCGGGATGGCCTTTGGCGGCATCGAGCCGGGAGACTATAAAAAAATGCTCGCCTATCAGAAGGACCGGATCTTCGCTTTTGTCAATGCTTTGGGAGATGTCAATGCGGAGTGGGCGGCGAATGCAGCGGGCGCCATCAATTGGGGGTTTCCCACTATCGCTGATACGGACATTCCTGAAGTCTTACCGACAGGCGTCTGCACGTATGAACATGTGGTCGCCAATGTGACGCACGAGGAAATGCCTCAGAAATCCATCGAGGTTCGAGGTCTCAAGGTGACGGTTGCCGATATCGAGATTCCTCTCGCCTACGGGCCCGCCTTTGAGGGAGAGCGTGTGCGAAAAGATGACCTCTATCTTGAGATGGGGGGTGGAAAGACCCAGTGCACAGAGCTCTGTAAGATGGGGGACATGACCGATATCGAAGATGGTAAGGTTGATTTGATCGGTCCCGACGTCACGGATATCAAAAAGGGAGACCGGTTGCCATTCGGCATCTACGTACAGGTGGCGGGCCGACAGATGCAGGCCGATTTCGAACCCATCCTGGAACGACAGATCCATCACCTCATCAACTATGCCCAGGGCATCATGCACATCGGACAGCGGGATATCTCCTGGATCCGGGTGGGTGATCAAGCCATCGACAAAGGATTTACCCTGAAAGATGTCGGGGTGATCCTTCACGCCAAATTTCACCAGGATTTCGGAAACATTCTTGACAAGGTCCAAGTCACCCTCTACACGAAAGAGGGGGATGTGGGTGAATTGACAAAACGCGCCCGGGGTGAGTACAAGATGAGGGATGACCGGGTGGAGAAGATGACCGATGAGGCCGTGGAGACCTATTATTCCTGCACCCTTTGTCAGTCTTTTGCCCCGAGCCATGTCTGTGTGGTCAGCCCGGAAAGAACGGGGCTTTGCGGGGCCTATAACTGGATGGATTGCAAAGCTTCCTTTGAAATCAATCCGACCGGTCCCAACCAGCCTGTGGAAAAGGGAGAGGTCATCGACGCCAAGTTAGGACAGTTTAAAGGGGTCAACGATTTTATCTATAAGGCCTCACGTCAGGCCATCGACCACTATAACTTTTACAGCATGCTGATAGATCCCATGACCACCTGCGGGTGTTGTGAGTGTATTGCGGCCGTCCTGCCGTCCTGCAACGGCGTCATGACGGTTCACCGTGATTACACCCAGGAAACCCCCTGCGGGATGAAGTTTACCACCCTGGCCGGTGTCATGGGGGGCGGTCAATCATCCCCCGGTTTTGTGGGACATTCCAAGTACAATATTACTCAAGGGAAATTTATTGTCGGCGACGGCGGTCTCCTTAGGATGGTCTGGATGCCCAAGTCCCTGAAGGAAGAAATTAAAGATCGTATCCTCAAACGGGGCGAAGAAATGGGTGTACCCGACCTCTTTGACAGGATCGCCGATGAAAGCGTGGGGATCACCGAAGAAGACATTCTTCCATTTCTTCAGGAGAAAGATCATCCAGCCCTGAAATTGGATCCCATCGTCGGTTAAAAGATTAGGGAAGCGGCTTTCTTGCTGAAAGTGATTTTCAGCAAGAAAGCCGTTATCCAAACAGAAATTGGCTCTCCTGCTGAAATTGCATTTCAGCAGGAGAGCAGATCAGGAGAGAATTATGGGATTAACTGGAATTCAGATATTTAAGTTGTTGCCAAAGACAAACTGCGGGGAATGCGGTGTTCCGACATGCCTCGCCTTTGCCATGAACCTGGCATCCGGAAAGGCGGAATTGGAGGCTTGCCCATACGTCTCCGACGAGGCGAAAGAACAACTGGCTGAGGCCTCGGCGCCTCCTATCAGGCCGGTGGCGATCGGTGCCGGAGAGAGGGTCTTCAAGACAGGGGGGGAGACGGTCATGTTCAGGCATGAGAAGACCTTTTACAACCCCACTGGACTTGCTGCTGTGGTAAAATCCGACATAGACGCAGGCGCCTTGGACGAAAAATTAAAGTCATGGAATGCCCTCCAATACGAGAGGGTGGGTTTGAACCTCAAACCGGAGCTCGTCGCCCTGAAAGACGCCAATGGGGATGGATCGTCCTTTGCGGCCGCGGCCAAAAAAATTGCCGAAGAGAGTGAGTTCGGTCTGATCCTGATGAGTGACAATCCGGAGGCCATGAAGGCGGGTGCCGAGGTATCGGCTTTTAAAAAACCGCTTCTCTATGCCGCAACCGCGGATAATGCCGAGGATATGGGCAATCTGGCCAGAGAGACCGGGTTGCCTCTCGCAGTCAAGGGGGACTCGGTGGAAACACTCATCGCCCTGAGTGACAAGTTGACGGGTATGGGCCTCAAGGACCTTGTGCTGGATCCAGGTTCCAGAGAAATCAAACAAGTTTTCGAGGATCAGGTGGCCATCCGCAGGGCACCCCTCAAGGCAGGAAACCGTTCCTTGGGCTTTCCAACCATCGCCTTTCCCTGTGAAATGGCGGATAATCTGGATATGGAAACGGTCATTGCATCTATGCTTATTGCGAAATATACCGGGATTGTGGTGATGTCCGATTTCAAGGGAGAGAATCTATTTCCCCTGTTGCTTCAAAGGTTAAACATCTTTACAGACCCACAACGGCCCATGACGGTGACCCAGGGCATCTATGAGATCGGCGCTCCTGATGAGAATTCTCCGGTCCTGGTCACCACCAATTTTTCCCTCACCTACTTCATTGTCAGTGGCGAGATCGAGGGAAGCAGGATACCGTGCTGGCTTCTCATCATGGATACAGAGGGGCTTTCAGTGATGACCGCCTGGGCGGCCGGAAAGTTTTCGGGAGATGTGGTGGGCATGTTTGTGAAAAAATGTGGGATCGCGGACAAAGTTGCCCATAAAAATATCATCATCCCCGGGTATTCCGCGTCGATTAGTGGTGAAATGGAAGAAGAACTACCGGATTGGAAGATAATCATCGGTCCTCGGGATGCTTCACTGATCCCCAAGTTCTTGAAGGATATGGCAAACTAGACAGAGAAAGGGGTATGCCTATGTTACTGATTGGAGAAAATTTAAATGTGATCGATCGGGTTATCGGGAAAGCCTATAAAGAAATGGACCCGGGCCCTATCGCAGAGGAAGCGAAACGGCAGAAAGAAAAGGGGATGGACTGGATCGATATCAATCTGGGGCCCGCCAGAAAGGGGGGACCGGAATTGATGGAATTCGTCGTGAAGACGGTCCAGGAAGCGATTGGTGACACCCTGCCCCTGTGTCTGGACACCTCCAATATCGAGGCCATGGAGGCGGGACTGGCGGTCCACCAGGGCAAAGCGATCATCAATTCTATCATGTGTAGGCCTGAGAGGTACGAAAAGATGATACCTCTCGCTGTAAAATATAAAGCGAACATGATTGCATTGCTGTGGGGCCCTGAAGGCCTCCCGAGGGACGAAAACGAACGGGCCGCCCTGTCCGTGGAATTGATCTACGCAGCGAATGAAGCGGGGGTTCCCAACGAAGACATTTTTGTTGACGGCATTGTGACACCGGTGAACATCCAGCAACCGCAATTGATGAGCCTTCTGGCTTTTCAGGAGATGATTCAGGAAATCGCACCGGGTGCGAAGTCTACTTGCGGGCTTTCAAATATCTCCAACGGTCCCCCGGATGAGCTCAGACCCATATTGAATCAGACCTACATGATCATGCTGGAAAGGAAGGGGATGTACTCCTGTATCGCTGATGCCTATGACGATGGACTGATTGCCCTGGCAAAGGGTGAACGTCCTGATATCGTTGAGATTGTTCATAAGATCATGGATGGAGAAGAGGTGGATACAGGTGCTCTCTCCAAAGAAATGCAGGATTATGTCAAAACCGCCAAGGTAATCATGGGGCAAACCCTGTTTTCCGATTCTTGGCTGGAGGTGTAACAAAAAAGATCTTTGACACCACACCATAAGTGAAAGTAATCACCATTCGAATAAAAATACCTCCCTAAAGAAAAAGATTGGGGAGGTTTTTTGTTAATAATTAAATCCACTGCCTCTGGCGAAGGACCCGGATAGGTTCTAACGATCCGGGGAGAAAACACCCCAAAAAAATTCGAAGCACGAAATTCGAAAAACGAAACAAATCAAAAATCCGAATACCCAATGTTCAAAAATGGGGATGTTCCACAAGTATACCTATGACTAACCTAATGAAAGGATATGATCATAACTTTTTTGTTTTGGTCATTAGAATTTAAAGCATTCGAATTTGTTTCGGATTTCGGATTTCGACATTCGGATTTGAACCGAATTATTTCAAGATATCTCTTCGTGGGGGTAACCTGAATCATCCTTCTTTGAAAGAGGAGACTCAGTCATAGAGTGAGGTTCCTCAGGGTTTAAATGCTTTTCAAAGATGATTAATCTATCTATATAGCAAAAGAGGTCATATGACATGGAAGAGAAAAACGGAAATCCAGATGAAATAACCCTCCGCAATGCGGGGGAAAAAGTCCCCGGAAATACGGGGAAAATAGCCCCCGCAAATATCAAAAGAATGGAGCAGGAGACCCTGATCAAAGAAAAATTGTCCAATATCCAGAGGAAGATCCTCGTGATGAGCGGGAAAGGTGGCGTAGGAAAGAGTACCGTAGCCGCTTACACCGCCCTCATGTTGAGTCAAAAGGGCAAGAAGGTTGGCCTCTTGGATGTTGACCTTCATGGGCCGAGTATCCCGCGCCTATTGAACATTCAGGGGGGATTGGAATTTCAGGAAGGGGGGCCGTTAAGGCCACACTCTTTTTCAGAAAATCTCAAGGTGGTTTCTATGGAAATGGTCCTGGGCGATAAGGATACGGCCGTTATCTGGAGAGGCCCGTTGAAGATAAGTGCTATCAAGCAGTTTATAGCCGATATTGAGTGGGGCGCCTTGGATTATCTCATCATTGATGCCCCGCCGGGGACAGGAGATGAACCCCTTACCGTGGTTCAAACCATACCGGATGCAGAGGCCCTTATCGTAACCACCCCGCAAGAAATTTCTCTGGCGGATGTCAGAAAATCCATCAATTTTTGCCGTCAGGTGAATTTGAGGATCTTAGGTCTTGTTGAAAACATGAGTGGATTTGCTTGCCCCCATTGCAGCGAACAAATAAACATCTTCGGAAGTGGGGGCGGTTCAAGAATGGCCAAGCAACTAGAGGTCCCCATGTTAGGGGAAATTCCGATCAATCCGGAGATGGTAGACATGGGTGACAGGGGGGATCTGGCCGTCCTGACAGAAAAAGATGATCTGGAAATAAACAAAGCCTATAAAAAGATCTTGGATGAGATAGAGAAGAAATGAATACACATAACGTCATGTCGATCAAGTCTCCATTAAAGACCTATTGATAACTATTCAGAAACCAGAATTCACACGCCGTCGTCCGCCCACAACAGGCAGACTATGGCGCGCCATGGGAGCCAGGGGCCAGAATCCAGAATAGAGTATAAAATACCTCTAATAACGTACCGAATTTTTCGGCACAAAGGATTAATGACACGATTAAGTCTTGATGGATCTTCTCCCGATTAGTTGAAGTTGATTAAGGCCCAATAAATCGGCTATCTCCAGTTGAGTGAGTGTGATCCCAAAGGGTACGAGGGGTCGAGGATTCAAGGGTTCGAGTGAAATGCTAAAGAATTACGAAGAGTTGAAAGTCTATCAAAAGTCATACGGACCCCGTTTAGATATATATAGAATTACAGAAAAATTCCCAAAGAAAGATACGGTCTAACTTCCCAGATGAGAAAATCTGTTGTGTCTATTTCTTCTAATATGGCTGAAGGATATGGGAGGCAGACAGCCATTGATTACATTAGGATGCTTTACGTATCTTATCGTTCTGTTTGCGAATTGGAAACGCAGATATTACTAGCAGGGGATTTGGATTTAATTGAAGAGGTGAATTGGGTACATTAGTAAAAGACCTTGCAGAAATCGAAAGAATGTTAAAAGCGTTGATAAAGTCTCGAGAAAACAAACCCTTGAATCCCCGCCCGCCTTTTTTGTAGCGGGCGCGACCCCTGGAATCCAGCCCGCCTTTTTTGTGGCGGGCCGACCCTCTTCTTCAACTAAATTGGAGAAGAGCCGAAAATGTTAGGTGTTTAGCGGATAGTTATAGCTAAAATACACCATCAATGTTCAGGCCTTCGCAGCCAAATCCTCTCGATCTTAATTCCATGACCCCATGCAAGTGGTTAAACCCACATGACATTGTAATGATTGAAATTTCAATGAGTTATGCCGTTTTAAAGATATTTGGATAGAACAATGAAGCATACCTAATAATCAGGTTGACATCTAACCAAGACGCGCATTATTTTGTAAATAAAG
>JAQYVK010000168.1 GCA_030145585.1 Desulfatiglandales bacterium
TGAACGATCGCTTTTGTTGACGGGTTCCTCGGGCCGAAACTCTCCTGAAGTTTCTCTTTTGTGGCTAAATCCTTCACCACGATCACTTCCCAGCACTGGGTGTTGGCCCATGATGGGGACCAGCGTACCGATTCTAGAACCAGCTGGAGGTTATCTTCAGGGACCTCTTTATTCTCATACTTCCTGATACTTCGCCTCTCTTTGATAATGTTCATCAAGTCTGTCATCTGCATACCCTGCTTTCTATGCAATCAGCATCCATTATTTCTTGAAAAAGCTGCTGTTCGGCTGAACAGCAGCTTTTTCATTAGACGAATCCCGACCTTTGGTCACGAAGGCCTTTCAATAAAGCAGTACCTCTGTCTTAACTTTGTGGTTCTTCTTCAATTTAGTTGGAGAAGAGGGTCCAAGGACTTACAAAAGTGAACCGCAGAATATCTAAGGGTAAGAACAAAAACTTCGAAATTCAACATTTCTTGTTCGAAATTCGATACTTATCCGCCGCTATTTTTACCAGCCATCGGTGTGGCGGGGTGGCGGGTTCGTTTTTTACCCGCCGTTTGTTTGGCGGGTTACATTCACTCGAACCCTTGAATTTTACCCGCCATTTCTTTGGCGGGCCTTGAATCTTTACCCGCCGGTTCTTTGGCGGGCTTGAATCCTTTATGGTTACCTACTCAAATGGAGATAACCGATTTATTGTGCTTTATTGACTACAACTATCGGGAGATGATCCAACTTTGTTAATCCATGGCTGCGACTACTTCAAAACCTTCCTTTTCAAGGGCTTTTTTGATGACATCCGTCTTGCAGAGAGAAAGTCTAAAGTAATAGGTTCTTTTTTTAGACCGTTCCGCGGTTATCCCAACATTGATAATATCACCCCCGCTGTCGTGGATTATGTGAAAAGCCTGCTTCAGGGATCCAGCCTTTTTATCGACTGCCACATCGATGCGCGAACTGGCGGTTAAAATCCCCATCATATCTATAAAAGCCCGCAAGATATCACTCTCTGTAATAATGCCCACGAGTTTACCCTTCTCAACAACCGGCATACCTCCAATCTTATGCCTGTAAATGAGCAGGGCGGCCGCTTCTATATCGTCATCCGATCCAATGGTGATAGGATCCTTGATCATGAGATCGGAAAGAGAAACGTCCGCGACCATGGAAGGAATCAGACCGATCTTCAAATCAGCAAGGGTCAAAAAACCCTTCAGCGTTTTATCCTCTGAGACCACAGGCAAATGCCGGATAGAGTTGACCTTCATGAGCTCTATAGCCTCCTGGACGGAGGCCTTTTCAGTTATCGTGATAGGATCCGGGATCATCAAGTCCTTGATTTTCATGACATCCTCCTCAACGCTCTATTGAAAAAAGCGAACTAACGGTCTCGAGGGCTGATCCCATCGAACCCCCGATTCCCTGTTTGGTGATCATCTCAAATGATGATAATTCTATTTGTAGGATATGAGAAAGAGGGTTGTGTGTCAAGGAGATTAGCCCCCCCGTCCCCCCCCTCCGATGGCCTCTGCCTCTCTCGGAATCCCTCGAGCGAGGGGTATACTTCAAGGCACAAGGCGTAAGGCTCAAGGCACAGGGTTATAAAAAGCACCTGTATTTCCCCTGCGCCTTACGCCTTGTGCCTGCCGGTTGTAAAGAACAATTTTCACAACCGGCCCATACCTTGTCGGTGATCAGGGTTTCGCTTGACATATTATTGGGATAAATTTAACATATTATACTTTCTAACTGGGAAATCTTTAGGTATCATTCCTCTGATCATTTTTTTATCCCATGGAGACAAGTAATGGCAGAATCTGAATTGAGTCCTTTGACTCGAAGGGAGTCTGAGAACCGGGCGTTAGGATCTGACGGCAAACCGCTGTTGGTCATCGTAGAGGGACAGGATATCGACACCATGTTGGAAGCGGGTCTGGAGGCGATCGGCGGCCTGGGCCGCATCATCGGCAATAACCGTCAGGTCGTTCTCAAACCAAATACCAACCAGTCAGACCCCTTCCCATCCATTACTGCACCGGAGACCTTGCGCGCAGTGGCCAGCCAATGCCGTAAAGCGGGTGCTGAACATATTGTCGTTCATGAAGATCATAAATTTGGCCCGGATCTCTACTATACCCCGGATGAGTTGCCCGGCATGGACATACAACTCTCCTTCTCATCAGATGCCAGCCATTATGTTTTGGTCGAATACGAAAAATGGCATGGAGACCTGGACCCCGGTGTTGCCTTCAAGGACATTGAATTGACTGTTCCGGCCAGCAATATCCAGAACGGATTCCAAAAAACCGAGGGACCTTGCCTGCGCGTTGCGCATCAATTGCAGGAAGCTCCGGTCATTATCAGCATGCCTGTTCTGAAACGACACTTTGGCGGTCAAATGTCGAGTGCCTTAAAAAACCACTTCGGTTCAGTCTATGGGGCCCATCGTTGGTTGGCTCACGGCACCTTACAGACCGACCGTGACTACTACGACCGAAAATTGGCCGAGTTTGCGTCCGCAGTGCGCCCTGAACTCACGATCACCGACGTTCGATCCATTCAAGCCGTCTCCGGACCTTTCATACAACCGGATACGAAAATTGTTGAAGGTGTGAACCGTCTGATCATTTCAGGCGATATGATCGCTGCAGATGTGGTGGCAATGGATTTGGTAAAGAAATACGATGATACCTTCACGCCGACCAACGAGGCCATTGTTCGGCGACAACATGAGCATGCGGAAGAGCTAGGCCTTGGAACCAGTGACCTCTCTAAGTGCGAAATCATCGAGCTCAAAGTTTAGTTGACGACCACCCTT
>JAQYVK010000169.1 GCA_030145585.1 Desulfatiglandales bacterium
CAAAAATTGTCTCGATATCCTCCAAAGTTCTTACGTCATGCACCTGCCACAGATCCAGGTGATCGGTCTTCATGTTCTTCAGAGTCTCGTGAAGATGGGTTAAAGCCCCTTTCCGGTCCCTTGCATGGGATTTGCTGGTCAGAAAGATGTCATTTCTTCTCTCAGACAGAGCCGATCCATAATAGGATTCGCTCCCTGAATAAGCCCTCGCGGACTCAAAATATCTGATACCGAGATCTATGGCTCGGTTGATCAGGGCATAGGCCTCCTTTTCATGACCAAAGGTCCTCAACACACCTTCTCCGCCAAGGCCAAGGATCGTGACCTCGATCCCTGTCTTTCCGAGTCTTCTCTTTATGAGTGACATAAGCTTATAATAATAATCCTGAGGAATAAATCACTCATTTTTTGTTCATTCATCTCAGATAAATATTGGATAACCCTATGTCGGATCACGAAAACTGCTTGAAATCATGACCCTATTCGGCGAGAATGGTCTTTGGAAAAAGTTTAGGAAGCAATCATTTTGCATCAAAATCGGTATGCCCTGCAAGTGGACATCTGCTCGCAAATGATATAGAATCCTTGCCCATCGATCATGAATATCTTTCTCTGTCCTTTGGATCTATTCAAATCTGTGAAAGTTAGGAAAAGATGAGAAAGCTGACAGACACATTAAAACGGGAGTGTGTTATGAGATATTCAATTTTTTTGGTTTTGATTCTCCTGCCGGTAATAGCCTTTGCAGGCACAAGGCGGGAGATGAAGGATCTCGAATTATCTGCTCAAGGCATCGATACTCTGGTCATAAGATGCGGGGCCGGTTCCTTGAATTTGAAGGGGATCGATGGGCACGACAAGATCGGGGTTGCCGCCGGGATCATAGTAGAAGGCCTTGACGAAAAGGATCTAAACACTTTTTTCAGGAAAAATCTTCTCCTGCATTTGGAAAAACAGGGAACCAAAGCGGTGCTTCGGGGTGTCTTTATTAGACACACCAAGATAAACCCCCAAGAGGCGAAAATCGATATAACGATTCGGGCTCCCAGAGATCTAAATGTGAAAATCGATGACAATTCAGGCCCCATAAGTGTCAGTGATCTTTTTGGTGATCTTGAAATAGACGATGGCTCCGGAAGCATTAAAATCGAAAATATTGTAGGAGACGTAAAGGTTGTGGATACTTCCGGAACAATTGAAATAGAGGAACTAACGGGAAATGTGCATGTTCAAGACGGGTCCGGAGAGCTTAAAATCAATCTCATCGAAGGTGATGTGAGTGTCGTAGACGGTTTTGGTAGCATCACAATCCAGGACATTGGAGGCCATGTAAAAATCTGGGACGGATCCGGGAGCATAGACATTCATGATATTTCTAAAAGTGTCTCTATCCTGGAATCAGACAGCGGTAAGATCAGTATCGAAGGCGTCAAAGGAAAGATTGTCCGACGGGATGTGAACACGCCGGACGAAGAGATTGACACAAATGATGTGGAATAGGGCGACATTATCCCCATCCTCTTGATTAATACCACAAGACATAGCTGATGGTCCAAGCTTTGCAGTGCAGGTAAGATAGTGATTTAGAGTGAATGATGGGGAAAGCTCAAATGACAAAATCTAAATGTCAAATAAAATCTAAAATCCCAATGTCAAAACATTTTCCGATATGGTCCCTTAAAACTCTATTTTGTTTCCATTGTCTAAATACCAAGATATCGTAAATTTGAATTACTGCGGAACGTCTTTTTTTGGCATTTGTCATTTGACATTCATTTGGAATTTGGATTTTGACATTTGTCATTTGAATTCATTTTATTCACATTTGGACCCGTTTAGGGTTATGATTATAGCCACCCCTTTGGGGTAGTAATTGACTTTATTTCAGGCCCTATCGTGGGATGATGAATGAAGTTTGTTAGAGAAACGAGATATTCTTTTTGATGTCCATCCTTGAAGCAAAAGAAATTTCAAAAGTCTACACAGTAGATCATCGCAATATCACGGTTTTGAATCAGGTGTCGCTGAAGGTGGAAGTGGGCGAATTTGTTGTCATCACCGGAAGCAGCGGGAGTGGCAAAACCACCCTGCTGACATTGATATCGGGACTCGATCAACCCTCTTCAGGTCAGGTCTTCATCGATCAGCAAAATATTACCGGAGCTTCGGAAGATGATCTGGCGCCTTTTCGGAACAGTATCATTGGATTTGTCTTTCAATCTTATCATCTCGTCCCTTCAATGACAGCCTTAGAAAACATTATGTTTCCCGCTGAGTTGCTTGGCGATCCGAATGCGGCCCAAAAGGCTCGTCAATTGTTGAAACGCCTGGGACTCGAAGAGAGGGCGGATAATTTACCCAGCCAGCTTTCGGGTGGTGAAAAACAACGGATTTCACTCTGCAGAGCGATGATCAACCAGCCGAAATTGCTGTTTGCTGATGAACCCACCGGCAATCTAGATTCAGAAAACGGGAAAAAAATGCTCTCTCAACTTGTTGAGTTAAAAACAGAACAAGGCGCCACATTGATTCTGGTGACCCATAACCCGGAAATTGCACAAGCTTCGGATCGTGTGCTGACCCTCAAGGACGGCAGGTTGTCGGAATAACCCCGGATATGATTCATACTCATTTCATCATACGTCAACTCTCGCGATCGTCAAAGCAGGCGGTCGTTTTTATCTTATGTATTATCCTTTCCCTGAGCACCTTGACAGCATTCACCGGTTTTTCAAAAAGCGTTAATCGGTCTTTGTTAGACGACGCAAAAAAACTTCACGCCGCCGACATCATTATTCGGACCTATGACAAAATGTCAGACGGGTTGGAGAAAGCGGTGGCCGAACAAGTCCGCTTGGGTCGGGTTGAACTTGCCAGATTCTACGAATTTAACAGTGTTGTCCGTGCACCAGACAAACAGAAATCCCTTCTGTCTCGTTTGAAAGTAGTTGAAAAAGGGTATCCCTTCTACGGTGAGGTAGTATTACTTTCCGGCCTTTCGTTTCATGATGTATTGACCCCAGGCCATGTGGTTGTTGAAAAAACCCTTCTGGATCGACTTGGCCTGAGTGTGGGCGACCCTATAAAGGTCGGGTTTACGACCTTGACCATCGGGGACGTTGTTCTATCTGAACCGGATCGACCCATGAATTTCTTCTCCTTTGGTCCTCGAGTCTTTATTTCCAGTCAGGATCTCAATGCCCTGGGTCTTCTTCAAACAGGCAGCCGCATCCGAACAGTCTATCTGCTAAAGAGCAAAGACGATGCGCAAACCGATGCTCTCACGAATCTATTCAAGCAAGCCGCGATTAGGGGTCAGGAGCGGGTAAATACATATCAAACCGCTGGCTCGAGAATCAAACGGTTTCTCGACAATTTCATCTTTTTCCTGAAACTGGTAGGGATTTTTATCCTCATTATTGCCGGGGTGGGGATTCATGGCACGCTAACGGCATTTCTAAAAGAAAAAGAGCAAACCATTGCCATCATGAAAACAATTGGGGCAACCAACCGACATATCACCCTTCATTTCATGTTGATTGTTTTTCTCCTCAGCCTGATCGGGACAGTCATGGGAATCCTGGTTGGAACAGTCCTTCAACGTGGACTTGCGGGATTGTTGGCTGATTTTCTACCCCCGGACCTGCGGCTCTCCATTGTGTGGTCAGGCGTTTTCGAGAATATTGTGATCGGCTTTTCGGTCGTGGCCATGTTTACCTTTATCCCCCTTTACCGTCTCAGGGAGATGAGGCCGGTCATGATCCTCCGTGAAGAAACCCCTAGGTCAGCCAAGAGATGGCCGCTTTATGCATCCGGTGCGATGTTTGCCCTCTTTTTCTTCGGCCTTGTCTTTTGGCACATGCAGGACTTTCGCTTCGGACTATATTTTGTCGCCGGTGTAGGCGGTCTCATTCTCATCACTTATCTCTGTACCCATCTGATGCTTTGGATTTTAAAGGGCTGGAAGTCCCGCCAACTGGTCGTCCGGCAGGCGATTAAAGGGCTGTTTCGACAAGGCGGTGCCACCAAAACAATCATCATCACGCTAACCGCATCTCTCAGTGTTATCTTTTCCATATACCTGATTGAAAAAAATCTCGATGCCACCTTCATCAGATCCTACCCGGAGGGTGCACCGAATATGATCATCCTGGATATTCAACCCTCCCAAAAAGAAGCCTTCACTCAAATGCTCGATCAGAAGGTCAGATTCTACCCGTTGATACGTGCCAGGATCCTTGCCATAAACGGTGAAACCATCAAACATGATTCAGAGCGTAGGAGACGGCGCGATAACCTGTCTCGTGTCTTCAATCTGACTTATCAGAATTCTTTATTGGAGTATGAAAAAATTATCAAAGGAAAAGGCCTATTCCGGAAAGATTGGACCGAGCCTCAGGTGTCTATTTTAGACATCGTGGGAGACATGCGCAAAATGGGCATCGGAGACACAATCAGGTTCAAAATCCAGGGTGTCCCTCTTGAGGCGCGTATTTCGAGTATCCGCACCCGCATAAAGGAGTCCCTAACCCCCTTTTTCTACTTCGTATTGCAAGAAAAGACCCTAGGAGCTGCTCCGCAGACGGTATTTTCGACCCTTCGTATGGAAAACGATAAAATCGGCCCTTTGCAAACCAAGATCGTCAACAGGTTCCCGAATATAAGTGTCATCGACGTTTCGAGTGCCGTTCAAGTCTTTGGTCGGCTGCTCAAACGGCTTTCAAAGATTATACGTGGTTTTAGTATACTGAGTATGGCTGCAGGTGTATTGATTCTGATCAGCGCCGTTTTCGCCACCCGAGCCCAAAGAATCACAGAATCCGTTTACTATAAAATCCTCGGGGCGAAAAAAACATTTGTCTTTAGGGTGTTCACGCTAGAAAATATTTTCATAGGTCTGCTGAGCGGGTTCTTGGCCTTGATCGTATCTCAGGTCGTCGCCTTTTTGGTCTGCCGGTCGGTCTTCGAGATCCCCTATCACCTCTATTTGACGTCCTGCCTTTTGATGATTGGTGCCACCCTATTGCTCATTATTACTATCGGAGTAATCTCGACAAAATCAATTCTTGAGAGAAAACCGATTACCTACTTGAGGGAGCAACCTGATGGCTAAAGTGGTCCAAAAAGAAACCAGTTCCCTGAACCGAAAGGTGATTATAACACCAGTTTGTGCCCTAAACTTGGCCATGACATTGGCAGTCTTTTTATTCATTGTTTTCGGATGTAGTGAAGAACCTTCTTTCGATAACACCAAGTCGATTGAGAAAAGGACTGAACCTTTAATCAAAGGGACGATCGTAGCGGTAGGCGACAGTTTAACGGCAGGCCTCGGGCTGGATGAATCTCAAGCCTATCCGGCCCTACTAGAAAAAAAACTTAATTCAGAAGGGTATCCGTTTAATGTTATCAACGCCGGCTTTAGCGGCGAGACGAGTAGTGGGACCTTATCGCGTATCCATTGGGTCCTGTCCACTTTAAAGCCGGATATCATCATCCTTGAAACCGGTGCCAACGACGGTTTGCGAGGCATTGATCCGAACCTTCTAAGGAAAAACCTTGATGAGATCGTATCCATCATCAAGGCCAACAACATAGATATCATCCTTGCAGGGATGAAAATGTTTCCCAACTTGGGCCCTGAGTATACACCGGCCTTCTCGAAAGTTTACCCGGATATCGCCCAAAAGCACGAGATCCCGCTGATTCCCTTTTTTTTGGAGGGTGTGGCGGGCCAAATTCAATTCAATCAAAGGGATAGAATTCACCCCAACCCGGAAGGGACCCTCCGCATTGTCGACCACATATACCCCTATGTCCTGAAATCAGTGAAGAAACATCTGAATCAATAAAGAACCCTGACCAAAGGTCAGGGTTCTTCTATAGCTGATGTTATAAATATCTTCCGATTGGAAAGAATGTACAACAGTATAAAATCCCCCCTAACCCCCCTTTTTGAAAAGGGGGGAACGCTTACACTCCGGCATTGCTCATTGCGGTAATAGGTGTGCTGATACACCTTCAGGCCTCCATAAGTTCCCCCTTTGACAGAGGGGGACAGGGGGATTTAATAAAAAGGCCAATCGGAACATAGTTCTGACAATGACCATAAGGAAAAAGCTGCGGTTCGTAAGGACAGCAGCTTTTTCACATACGATACGACAGGTTGACTTGGATTGCTGGCTGAGTCTGGACCAACTTGGTGTGAAAGCGGGAGGAGATGTTACGGGATCCGATCAAGCAAGGTTTCAATTGTTTTCTTCACCGCCAGTTCTGAAACCCACTCCATGGGGAGGCTCTCCGGACCGAGGTGAGCTCCAAGTACCATTCCCACGAGCATGCCACGGGCCGCACTATCGCCTCCGGCCATGACCGACTGGATGAGGGCCTCTTTAAGATCATTTTCATATTTTGCGATGAGGTGAACCACCCCAGGAAAGGCTTCTTCCGCTCTTCAGGTCTGTCCAAAGTTCGATATTACAAGCACACTCTCTTCGTCCTGGGACTCAAGTCCCTCAGCTGTCCATTGAGACAAGGGGCTGTCTGCAAATCGTTCCCCAACAACCTGTTTTAGGGCTTCTATGGGTGGCGTTCCCATCAGGACAAGCCGCGCGACCAGGGCAAAGAATTCCGCGCTGTCATTGGTCAGGGGGTCTTGATGAGTCATAGAGGTCTGGGCTCTGACGTCCTCTGCTAGTTTGACAGGGTCCTGGCGGTCACAAAAGACCAAAGGCGCCATCCTTGAAGCCCCTGCGAGTTCATCGGAAGGAGAACCCGCATTTTCAACCCCCTTGCCGGCGTTATAATTGGATAGAGTGATGCTGGTCGCGTGATCAATATACCCGGAATAATCTTTGAAGAGTGCTCGCCACCGGTCTGAAAAATCGGTTGGGTTATAACCTTTTTTAGTGGCGATCGATTCGAGGAGAACAAAAGACTGATCTCCATAGTGGGTAAACCCACCCTTCCCTTTGGTAGCATGATAGGAATCGGAGACAGGGTTCAACAGGCTTTCCACCCTCCCAAAGTCACTCTTAATCTTTTCAGTATCATAGATCCAATGGGCACCCAGGGCCAAAGAATCGGCCACAAAAGAGGCCATCACCATGGATTTACCTTTGTTTCTCATCAGGTCCCCCTTGATTCAGGCTCTCCGGCTGAGAGTCCCTTTCAACCGGAGCGCAGAAGAATCCCGACCGTTGGTCGGGGTTCTTCACTTTCCCTCGTTCTTTGACTCGAGGGCCTTCTGTAGTTTTTCTCCCAGAGAACCGATCGGCTTTTTTGCCTCCTGTGTGAATTCTCGCCATTCACCCTCATCCACTGAATCCCCGGGGCCGAGGGTTATTCTTCTTTCGGCCTCGTTGATTTCCTCGACAATAACGGTGATGGCATCGCCCTGCTTCAGTTTTTCAATGAATGCAGGCTCATGAGACTGTTGAAATTTGGACTTAGGCATGAGTCCCGTGATCCCTGGTTCCAGTGACACGAAATAACCGAATCTCTCCTTTTTCTCTAGTGTTCCCTCAACGCGCTTGCCAGGAGTGTATTTATCACGGACATTGATCCAGGGATCGCCTTCGGCGTCTTTCATGCTCAATGAGATCCTTCTTTTTTCAATATCGATCTCCTTGATCATGATCTCTACAGTTTCCCCTGCCTTTACAAAATCTTCAGCCTTCAAGACCCTTTTCGCGTAACTCATTTCACTGATGTGTACCAGTCCTTCTATACCGGGCGCTATCTCCACAAAAGCACCGAAATCAACACAACGGGTAACTTGTCCCTGGATTTTATCACCAATCTGAAATGTCTCATGTACACTGTGCCACGGATCGCCCGTGACCTGCTTCAGGGAAAGGGCAACCTTCATCTCCCCTGCCCTCTTTCCCGGTTCAATGCTTAAGACTTTGACAGGGATTAATTCCCCCGGTTTCAGGACGTCTTCTGTTTTTTTTACCCTCGACCAGCTGATTTCCGAGATATGAATCATGCCTTCGACCCCGGGAAGGAGCTCGACAAAAGCCCCATAGGGCATCAATCTTGTGACCTTGCCGTCAAGTTGAGTCCCGGTTTCCAGCTTTCCGAAAAACTGTTCTTTTTCCTTCTCCTGTTCCTTTTGGAGGAGCGCTCTCCTTGAAACGACAATGTTTTTACCCTCTTCTTCAAATTGAGTAATTAAAAACCGATGGGTCTCTCCCACATAATCACCCGGGGTTTCTACGAATCTGAGATCAATTTGACTGATGGGACAAAAGGCCCTTCTTTGCATGATTTCTATCTGAAATCCCCCTTTACACTCGCTTTTTACCCTTCCTTCAATAGGGACGGCATTATGGTATGCCTCGTTAATCATATGGAGGCCCCCAATACCGGATAGCGCCTTAGATAGGCGAATTTCATTTCCATTATTTGAAACCACATAAAGATCGAGCATATCGCCCTCATTATGGGGAAATTCCTGGTTGTCATCCAGAAGTTCTTCCTTGTCTACGACCCCATCAATCTTAGTCCCGGTATCGACAAAAACAAAATCCTTCCCAATGGAAATAATTTCCCCCCTGATTTTGTCACCGACTTGAACGTCTTCGTTTACCCCCTCGCTATATGCCTCGAAGAGTTCGGCAAAACTTTCTTCTCCGGATGTCTTATCATCCTTTATTTCATCTGACACCACTCAACCCTCCAAAAATGACTTTTCTTAAACCATAGAATAAAAAGCAGAACCTTCAATCTTTTCATGGCCCTCGTTCTTATAACAAACCGATTTTGTTTAACTAATGCAAAATCAAGACCAACAAGACTGTTTCGCGGTCTAATAACGCGGCCACGTTCCCACTCTCTTTCATGCTATTATAGTCATTTTTTTAGACCCGTCAAACTTGCTTCTTTCTTGCATCATGACGATTGTCAAGTGAAGCCTCCTCGTGCTCCCGAACAAGGCCTATTGATAAGGATGGTGAAGGTGAAGAAAAACCCTTAATTTTACATTTTATTAAAAAAACACTTGAATTTTCTGAAAAAGAGTCTATTATTAATGCCAATCATGAAGGCTCGCTTTTATGGGCGGGCCTGTTTCATTCTAAAGGAAAGATCCATTTGTCAAGAGTGGCCGCCTGAAGTTAGGAACGATGATAACCTATTTGAAAGGAGGCGTCACAATGGCAAAAGGAATTGTAAAGTGGTTCAGTGATAAAAAGGGGTTCGGTTTCATTGAACAGGAAGAGGGGGCCGATGTATTTGTCCACCATTCCGCTATCAATATGACCGGATTCAAGAGCCTTGACGACGGCGAGCACGTTAGCTTTGACGTTGAAGAGGGCAATCGAGGTCCATCAGCAACGAACGTTACGAGATTGTAATTCGCTTGAATAAGTTACATGAGGGCATCTTGTCACGTTATGACGGGATGCCCTTTTGTTTGACTTGGTTTGATGAGCATGTAATAAGTTGCAATCGGCGTTCAGACGAAATAGAGTAAAGAACCCAGACCAACATAAAAAAAACAAATCCGGTTAGGGACATTTCGTGTATGGGAAATAAATCAGACAAAACGGAAGAAAACGGCCTCTCCGCAACCGAAATACTAGATGATACCGTCGCGGATGACCCGCAATCTTTTTCTGAGGTGAAAGTGGAAAATACCATCGATAACGAGGAATATATCCAAGAAGGCCCAAGTTTTCAGGAGCTATATGAAGAGAGCCTAAAAACTATCCATGAAGGCAAAGTAGTTACGGGAGAAATCGTCCAAATAGACAAGGAATTTGTACTTGTCGATATCGGTTATAAATCAGAGGGACAAATTCGCACCACCGAGTTTTTGACTTCTGATGGACAGCTGACGGCCGAAGTGGGCGACAAGGTGGATGTCCTCTTGGTGCGCAAGGAGAATAAAGAGGGACGTATTATTCTTTCTAAGGAAAAGGCTGCGAGGGTCATGAGGTGGGATGAAGTTGAAGAAGCCTACCGAACCGGCAACACGATCCGGGGAAAAATAATCTCACAGGTGAAGGGTGGGCTTTCTGTTGATATCGGGCTTCAAGCCTTCCTGCCTGGTTCTCAGGCGGATCTGAGACCTGTCAGGGATTTGGGCACACTGGTAGGAACAGAGCATGATTTCAAGATTCTTAAATTTGAAAAGAGCCAGGAAAATATTGTCCTGTCGCGCCGCGCGGCTCTTGAAGCAGAACGTAAGGCGCTTCGAGAAAAGACGGTTGAAAGCCTAAAAAAGGACGCGATCCTCGACGGGATAGTCAGCAATATTACCCGTTTTGGCCTCTTTATTGACCTTGGAGGTATCGACGGTCTTGTCCATATTACTGATATGTCCTGGGGCAAGGCTGGAAATCCGTCAGAGGACTATCAGATCGGTGACAAGATCAAAGTCAAGATGTTGAGTTTCGACAAGGAGAGAGAAAGGATATCCCTTGGCATCAAACAACTCACACCCGATCCATGGGAGGGAGCAGAAGATAAATATCCTGTGGATACCAGAATCGAGGGCCGTATAGCCAGACTCAAAGAATTCGGTGCCTTTCTGGAAGTGGAAGAAGGTATAGAAGGCCTTATACACGTATCAGAAATATCGTGGACAGGTAACATAAAGCATCCTTCACAGCAACTGAACGTCGAGGACGTCGTGGAAACGGTGGTTTTAAAGATCGATGTCGCCAAAAGACGGCTCTCTTTGAGTATGAAACAGCTCAAGCCAAATCCTTGGGATACCATCTCCAATAATTATCCCATCGGGGCTATTATCGAGGGAAAAATCAAGAATATCACTAATTTCGGCATTTTTCTCGGCATTGACGAAGGCATCGATGGACTTGTCCATATTTCAGACATTTCTTGGACCGAAAAAATAAACCACCCTTCGGAGTTGTATAAAAAAGGCGACGACGTACGAGCAGTTATCCTAGACATTGACAAAGAGAATGAGCGTTTTTCGTTAGGAATCAAACAACTCTCTCCAGATCCCTGGGATGTGATCCCCGAAAAATATAAAAGCGGTACCCGAGTCAGCGGTACTGTAAAGGGAATCACTGATTTCGGCATCTTCGTGGAACTGGAAACAGGGATAGAGGGACTCATTCATGTCTCCCAATTACCCAAGGGCAAACAGGAAAAATCTCTGGACGAATATCAGGTTGGAGATGAAGTCGAGGCTGAGGTTGTTAATGTCTCTGTTGAGGACAAAAGGATTGGGCTTTCTATTCGAAAATTGGAGCAAAGCTCTGAGAGAGACATTTCTAAAAGCTTCACAAATAATCAGAAAAAAGTCACATCTAATATTGGAGAGCTGTTAAAAGAAAAGATGAAGGATTCACAGCCTCCAGCCCCACCCGAAAACTCAGATTCGGAGCAGGACGGAGAGACAGAGAGCCTTGAATCAGACCAGGACGAAAAAACAGAAAGTCCTGAATCGGATCAGGTTGGAGAGACAGAATCAGATGCCCAGACCGAACCTGCTGACGACTCTATCACCAAAACACCTTCTTAAGTCACAGTCAGATCATTCCGATTAGACCCAACCCTATAAAAATAACGGTTAAGCTGACCGCTGATAGCTGATCGCTATAAACTGCTATGAACTAGAAGCTATCTCAAAAATAGAAAAATAGCTCGAGGTCAAGGACGGCGCAGGATCGTAACCGGAGGAATATATGTAAATATTTTGAGGATTACGATTCAAGCCGGAATTCTTCTAAGCCGTCCGCGAGGACGGCAGGACGCACAGAAATCGGGCCATTTGGCATTTTTGAGATGGCTTCTAAACATGATTCCTTAACTTAAGTGCGATGGGATGAGGATTTAAATAGGTCTGTTTTTCAAGGGTGGATTGATGGTATTTTCGTACAAAGTGATTGAATAAAGTGAGCGGGACAATAAGGGGGATAGTGCCTTCACGATACCTCTGTATGATTTCAAGTAACTCTTGTTTTTCATCCAAGGTCAGCTCTTTTTTAAAAAAACCCATCATATGCTGCAATACATTGATGTTTTTCCGGGTTGTCGTCTTCAGCCTCAAAGCATCCATCAGAGAAGCCTCGTAGCTCATAAAGAGTTCCTTGATAGGCATTGTTTTTCCTTTTGCCACCATTCTGCCCATCATTCGGTAATGTTTCTCGCTGTGTGAGAGAATGAGGAGTTTGTTTTTTGTGTGAAACTCAATCAAACTTGCCAGATGTTTCTTTTTTTTCTTAGTCTTACGCCAGGATTTAAGCGCGAATACACGCTCAACAAAGTTTTCCCGAATTTTAGAGTCATGGAGGTGTCCGTCTTCTTCTGCAGGGGTTTGAGGAAAATGTTCCATAAAGACCTTCGCAAAAATCCCCCGCCCTTTCAATAGAGGCATCCCTTTTTTGTTGTAAACCTTGACTCGTTCCATACCACTGCTGGGTGACCGGCTTTTGAATATAAAACCCGCAAGATTTTCTTTCTCCAAACCACGGACCCGTTTCTTTGCCCATTTTAACACACGATCGGTTAGATCTATTTGGGTATGGGTGGTGACAAGACGAGGATTCTCAGGGTCGCCTTCGAGTCGCATGGCTTCGCGGGGAGTTCCAAGACCGCATTCCACTTCCGGACAGACCGGAACATAGTCCACGTACTGACCAAAAGTATCGGTCAAAAAATAATCTAATTTATGTCCACCGTTATAGCGGACCTTTTCTCCTAAAAGGCAGGTACTGATGCCCAATTTGATGCGGGTTTCCATTGTCCTTCAAAGACCTCAAGTCCACGGGGCTTTCTGGACACTCCTCAAGCGCATAGCTCGATCCTCTAGCGTAACGATCTTCCTTAAGTGGCAAAGCCTGCTCCTCAAATGCCGTGACCCCACCCTGCCCTAATTCTTCAAGATTTCCTCGAGAATCTCAACCAAGTCCCGGGTTTTTGATCCTCCGGAAAAAGGTATCAGAAAGATAAATGGCTGCGAGTGGGTTGTGGCCGGTCACGCGGTCCTTGACTGCGAGAACAGTGGTCGGCGCTTCAGCATATTTAAAAAAGAGCGCGTCGTGACCCACGCAGAGCCCAAGGAGGATGTTGAACTCGCTCTGCTCCTGATTTAAGAGCTTTGCCTGGTAAATGGGATTGCACATGGATTCATTTGTTCCTTGGAAGATCTTCTCTTCATCCTTGATTCCAATAGTCTCTTTCGGGGTCCGGCCCGCCTTGCAGAGGGCTGAAACCACTTCGAAACCATAGGTCTTGAAGATATCCTCCACAATACCGGCTTCTTTGGCCAAACCAATACAAAAGGCTATCCCCAAACGCTTGTATCCCATCCTTTTGGCAAATTCGCAGACCTCTGTGATACGCGTTTTGGTAGGCTGCATCGTATAGGGTCTTTGGTCACGATTGGCATAACATGCCGCCTCCTGGATGGAGGCTACCCTTGCGAACTCTTTTGTCTCAGGGACTTCATATTCCTTGTTGGCTTCATTCAGAAGGTCCTTTTGTGTCAGGGTAGGACATCCTTTGGAGCCACTCCCCTCCTCTCCCATACAAATTCTTTCATTCGTTTCCAAGTCACAAGATGCGCAGGATATTAGGGGAGCCCGTTTTTGTTTTTTCATGAAAAACTCCTTTTCAGATCACTCAAAATTCAGTATCAATAACGATATGTCAGCTAAAAATATAGAAATATAGAACGCCTGTGTCAAGCCACTAACCTGAAGAACCCCGATCTGTGGTGGGGGGCCTTCGACCCTACCCTCATTTTTTCGATTTAACGATAGTTGGCGGGGGCGAGGCCTAAACCATGTCTGAGCATAAAATCAGCATCTATGTTCATCCAAATCCGGAAATAAAATCATTCACCACGATGGAGCCGATCTCGCCTCCCCGCGTGGAATATTTTAAAAAACCACTGAACACCCAATCAGAAGCATCCTTGAAACAGCTGGGCATCATTGGGGCCCAGATCGTCAAGGAGGTCATGGCGATACCGGGAGTGGATGAAATTCGTATCAAGCCGAAAGAGATTAGAATGAAAAAGGAGCTAAATGCCTCATGGGATGATATAGAGGACAAGGTCTGTAAGATTTTGGAAAGGGCTTTACAAAAAAAAGGGATAAAAATAGTGAAGGTTTAGGCTATTCAAGCAGCAATTCGTATTGCTGCTCATTGACCTCTGTCCCCCACTGCTCGCCTCTTTGTTGTTTAACGAGCCTGAACCCGCTTTTTTCATAAAGATGCCTTGCAGGTTCGAGCCCTTCAAAGGTCCAGAGGGTTATTTTCTTGTAAGACTTTTGACGACAGAAGCCGATCGCTTTGTTGATCAGTTGGGTACCGGCCCCTTGTCCTCGTAATCTATCGGACGTGATAAACCATCTCAGATGGGCCCCATCACGATCACTATGAATACCATCGATGGCTATCGCGCCCTCAACACGGCCATCTACTCTGACGGTCCAAAATCCGTCACGATTCATATCATATCTTTTCAGAAATTCGGAAAGTTCAATGGCTACTTTGGCCTCGAAGAACAGACCGAAGGTCCAGTTCTCGTTATAATATTTACCATGAAATTCAGCTACTCTTCCAATAGCACCGGGAATATAACCCATTTCAATATTGAGTTCTGTCATACCCATATCTCTTCTGATTCATCTCAGCAGCTTTAGCTCACCAGTCAATCCATCAAGTTCACTTTCAGGGGCAGGTCCCAATCCCAAACAGGTGACTGTTCCTTCAGGGACCACCGTCCTGCCTGCATCCTCGATCAACTGCGCAGGAACACCCTGCTCTTCTGCCCGGGTCTGAAGTTTCATCAAATATTCTTCATTTTCACCTTTGAGAACGACCTTAGGCATTCCATTCTTCAACCACACCTGCTTGGTCAGTTCATCCGCGGCTAAAAAGGCAGACACAGACGCATGCGCAACCTGAGCGGCCAGTTTTCCTTTGGGTAGTTTAAGGGAATCATTTACAACGATAACTTGCTTCATCGAAATTTATGTCCTTATTCTCTCATAAATTCAGGGCAAATATTATCGCTTTCCGAACCTGTTTCAATTTCTCAGGTGTTAGGGTGGCGATTTGAGGGCCTATCTTGGCTTTTGATACCGTCTGAATGTGGTCACAATTAATGGCACAATCTCTGGGCATGCCATCCACTCTAGACAAGGATACTTCACTAGGTATGTTCCTTACCGTTGAAGTAATTGGTGCGATAGTGACTTCTCCAAGGTATTCGAGGACAGAATCTCGGGTCAAAATCAGTACCGGACGCCTTTTGTCTGGGGGCTTAAATTTATACCACCTTATTTCTCCCCGATTCATTCATCCCCCCAATCCTGCTCACTTTCCCATACGCTAAACTCATCTTGCGACACAGGGTAGCTTTCGTACCCCGTTCGGTGTACTTCTTCCAGATGTCTGACATTAAAACGGTCTATAGCTTCTTTTAAGGCTTGACGCGTAAAAGCGGAACGGGTGGTTTTCATTTCCTTGACAATAACGTCCACCCTGTCAACAAGTTCATCATCTAAGGTCATTTGTACTGTACGCATAAAAATCCCTCCATTAATGTGGATAACAATAGCTACAATAATGCACATTAACTGCCATGTCAATAGTCTATGGAGGGATTTTTTCCGGTTGGCCTCTTCGGGGAAGATAAGGTTAGGGCTAAGAGGAGAGTTCGGGCGGGTCAGGAACAATCTTTATAATGGTGTTTGAGACTACCAGGTGAACCCCGGTATGATACAACAGAACCAGCCCAATGTTAGGTGGTATTGAACGGTTGTTTACGACGGATTTTTTGAATCACTTCGTCTAACTGTTGAAGAAACCGTGATCGGTCACGCTTGTTTAGCGGCGGCGGCCCGCCCGTTATCTCTCCTGCGCCACGAAGTTCTGACAACAGGTCCCGAGTCGCGACGGCCACACCGATGTTGTCTTCCGTAAACGGATTTCCGGTTGTACCAATGACGCATGCGCCCGCCTTCAGGCAGCGGTTCGCAAGTGGAATATCAGCTGTGACCACGATGTCGTGAGGTTGCACGTGTTCGACAATCCAATCATCGGCCGCGTCGAATCCGTCCCCTACAACTTCGAGTGCAATTCTTTGTTCGTTCGGAGTTCGCATCCAAGAGTTGGTCACCAACGTGACATTAAGGTGATATCGGCTTGCGACACGATACACCTCTTGTTTGACCGGGCACGCATCAGCATCAACAAAGATGTGCAGCAAACAAAGATCCTCCCATCACCTCGGATCTGGTCCGGGTGTCACCTAACCCCAATGTTTTTCTCTCTTATTTTATTTTGAGCTCTCTCAACCAAACCTTCACATCACTTGCGGTATTATTTCCATCAGATTTTAACCCGATTGCTATTATCTCAGCTTTTTCAAAAGATCCAAAGGCTTTTTGGAAAGAAGCTGCAATTGGAGTAGATAGGCGCTGCCAGACCTTCTCGTCTGAGGTGTTTACTGGTAAGGCTATATATTTTATTTCTTTAGGTTTGCGCTGAGATGCAACAATTTGACCGTGTTCGTGGTCTCTCGTTACCGCAAAACCTATATGTGCATTTCTTCCATCCAGGTCTGCGGTTAAAAAAATCCGAAGCGCCGCATCTTCCTTATCTTTTTTAGCAAGATCTGTTCGCTCAGGCCACACTTCAACCATGAATTCCATGACGAGATTTAAATCCTCTGAAAGAGGAACCGGAATATTAAGCTTTTTAAGTATATGGGAGCTAGTTTTACGATCTTCCATCACGAGACAAAAATCTTTATTATTGACGCAAGGGACAATTCTCCAGTTTTTAGGATCTCTTTCAAAAAATAAGTATCTAAACGATTGAAAACCTTTCCTATTCATCCAGGATTTGAAATCATTTTTTGAAATATCGTTCGCTTCCTTATCCAATCCGAGATTCCATAGGCTTTTTCCTTCAGCGTGGCTTTGAGAGGATAAAAGAGTTCCCATAATCGCAACGGCAAGTACTAGAGTTATGGCGAAAACCGGAATCAAATTGATTTTATTCATTCCGGACCTCCTTTGTCATTTGCTTTAAATATAGTAAATTTGAGGAATTGCGTCTACACTTTTGAAGGAATATTAAAGCAAAGGATCAAGTCAGCTCTTGACTCTTCTTAAGAAATTGAGACATTATTCTAATACAGAGTAAAAGTTTCATGAAACTAAGTATAATCGAGGATATTTTTTTTAAATCTATCTGACTAAAAAAAGGAGAAATCATGGTTGAAAAAGTGATTATCATGGGCGCTGCCGGCCGGGATTTTCATAATTTCAATATTTATTTTAAAGACAATTCCCGGTATGAAGTCATTGCTTTTACAGCGGCACAAATCCCGGATATTGACGAACGCCGGTATCCACCGGAGCTTTCCGGGAAACTTTATCCTAAAGGGGTCCCCATTCATCCCGAAGACCAGCTCACAGAACTCATTCGGGAAAACCAGGTGGACCTTGTGGCCTTTTCCTACAGCGATGTCACCCATGTCGAGGTCATGCACAAGGCGAGCAGGACCATGGCGGAGGGGGCGGATTTCATTCTCATAGGCGCCACGTATACGATGCTCAAATCTAAAAAACCGATTGTTGCGGTCTGTGCCGTCAGAACAGGCTGCGGAAAATCACAGACCACACGGAAGGTCTGCGAAATCCTTCGTGGTCAACAAAAAAAGGTCGTCGTGGTTCGTCATCCCATGCCATACGGGGATTTGAGGACGCAAGTTGTGCAACGTTTTTCTTCGTACAAAGATTTCGAAAAACACCAATGTACCATCGAGGAAAGGGAAGAATATGAACCCCTGGTTGACTTGGGCATCGTCGTCTATGCAGGGGTCGATTATGGGCAAATCCTTGAAGCGGCCGAGAAAGAATCGGACGTGATCGTCTGGGACGGTGGCAATAATGACACCCCCTTCTATGTCCCGGACGTGCACATCGTTCTTTTTGATCCCCATCGTCCCGGTCATGAATTGCTCTACTATCCGGGAGAAACCAACATGCTCATGGCGGATATCGCCATTATCAACAAGGTAGACACGGCGCCCTCCGTCAACACGGAGCAGATCCGCCGGAACATCGAACTAAACAACCCCAGAGCGAAAATTCTAATGGCGGAATCGCCTGTCCTGGTGAATCGCCCCGAGCGTATTCGGGACAAGAGGGTCCTGGTGGTAGAGGACGGGCCAACCCTCACACATGGAGAAATGTCCTTTGGCGCCGGTCTTATAGCCGCCAAAAAGTATAACGCCTCAGAGATTGTTGACCCCCGCCCATGGTCTGTGGGGACAATAAAAGAGGCATTTCACCATTATCCCCATATGGGTCCTGTTCTACCCGCTATGGGCTACAGTCAAGATCAAATCAGTGATCTGGAAAAGACCATCCATGACACGGATTGTGATCTCGTCCTGTTTGCCACACCCATCCACTTCACCCGAATCGTTTCCATCAATAAACCGGCCATCAGGGTGCGTTATGAATACCAGGATCATGGTGATTCGAGGCTGGAGGAGGTGCTGTTGGATTGCCTCGAAACGAAAAACCACAAATAAATCGTTTCTGGCTTGAGGATCGCTTCGCTAGAAGACTGCGCTTCGCGCTTGAGGAGCGTCCGGAAACTTCCGGGACTTGAGGCAGCAAGCGTGAAAGGTAATTCGCAAAGGGCGAAGCGCATAGCGGATCGTGAGCGAGCGAAAGATCAAAAAGATGTTTTTTAGTTTTTACGCTATGCTCCATGCGCTTTGCGCTATGCTCTTTAGTTCTTTGCTTATCGGCATCGTTTCCCGAGGCCTCTTTCTACTGTCACAACGAAGTCCTGGACATTGGTGAGAATAGACCGGGCCGTCAGGGTTCCACGGTTAGCAAGCTTGTTGACAGCGAATTCCGACATGTCTACGGTATAAAAATAGGCCGGCCGCACGGTATCGTCTGCCATGACCTGATAGGAAGGCACCATGTTACCGGTGGCAATGGCGTGGAGTTGCGTAGCGAGGGCAATCACCGTGGTCGCACGTCGCGCGAGGGCCCGCATACTATCCTGTGCCTCGTAAACATCACTGATAACTTCGGGGATGGGTCCGTCATCGCGGATAGACCCCGCCAGGACGAAGTCGATGCCTTTTCGGACGGCGGCCCACATGATCCCATTCTTAATGAACCCCGCATCGATGGCTTTTTCTATCGATCCCTGCTCTCGGATTCTATTAATAGCGTCCAAATGCTTATAGTGCCCCAGTTCTAAAGTCTCTTTGGTATAGATTTCTTGCCCCAGGGCTGTACCAAAAAGGGACCCCTCCAGATCATGAACCGCAAGGGCATTTCCTGCAAGCAGTGCGTGGACATACCCGTCTTCAATGAGTCCGACAAAAGCATCTCTTGCATCCCGGTCAAAGACCACCGCCGGCCCCAGCACCCAAACTATAAAACCTTTATCACGATCATGTTCCAAGAGATCATAGAGCTCATCATAATCAATGGAAAAGGATGTCTCACGGGTGAACCGCGTTCGAAAAGAAAACTTATCTCCATCTGCCCAAGGAAATTCAAAGGCGCCGGTGTGGATATAAATGCCCTCTTCTCCGTTTTCTCCCCGGCCCAAAGCGACCCGATCTCCCACATTCAGGCGGCGGAATTCCTTGACATTGAGAGACCCATCCTTTTCGCGGACCACAACACAGTCCATCCTTGATTCCTTAAGCAGGACCCACTCCATTTTATTAAGCTGGAAATATTCAGGATAGATAGACGTGGCGTGGTAATTTTCAGGGGCGACCCCGGGGATATTTACTTTTTCGAACGTCACCTTTGGGGCGTCAACAAAGGGAGGTTTGGAAAAATCAGGGGTCTTATACGTCGGAAGGTGAAATGCCATGGCTGTCACCTAAGTATTCCTATTCATAAATATAACGATGTATTCTTAATCGAATATTTCACCACAGAGTCACAGAGGTCACAGAGGGTTTTTCTTTTTTTGCCCATCGGGAGATAACGATGGACAAAAAGCACACTGCTCTGCGAGGCACGGATAGGGACAATAAATAGACCATAACTTAAAAAATGTTATCCCTCTTACCCGAAAGGGCTGATGGTTTTCGTTTAACGCCGTCGGCCCGCCTCGTTCGAGTGGCTTGCAGAGGCGGGCTGGTATCCCGGCAAACGAAAAAATATTCATCTCTGTGTGCTCTGTGTCTCTGTGGTAAACCTAAGTTTTAGTCTTTATTAGGTTATGCCATATTTCTCTTTGAGGATTTCTGAAGCAATTTTTATATCTTCTTTGACGATGCCGGCGGACTTATCGAGCTCTTTCCGGATGTGATTCACGTCTAACTCATAAATCTTCTCAACCCCATTGGGACCGATTCTAGCGGGTAC
>JAQYVK010000170.1 GCA_030145585.1 Desulfatiglandales bacterium
GGTTTGTCCCAAATGCAACAGGGATATCTCCTACGAACAAGAAAAACTCAATTTACCTGCCTTTAGGCCCAACCCCCCTTCCCTGCTGGGTGCGTTGACCGGAGAGGTCTTAGAATCACACGTTGATATGCAGATCGACCAGTCCTATTCGGAAGATGTGGCAACCAACATTGTCACGGAGGAAGATGTGAATTATGAGGACTCCGGGGTCATTGACATGGGGGAAATCACCTTTGATGATTCAGGGGCTTTGAACAGCGGTGACGTGGTGTTTAGCGATTCACAACAGGCGGATATTGATCTTGATCTTGGAGAGACTACCGAATTTGAGGCTCCGGAGGGTTTAGAACCGTTACCTGTAGAAGAATCGGTTTCTGATCTTGATTTGGACAGCCTCGGTGACAGTTCGGAAATGATGATAGATATGGGTGATGCCGAAACCGGGGAGGAAGAGGAAATTTCATTGGATTTAGAGGAACTTTCGGATGAGGAGCCGGCATCAGAGGGAATGGCTCCCTTGGAATCAACCGAGGATGAGGAAGGTGACGTATCGTTTGATTTCGAGGATCTGGCATTGGACGAATCCGATGAGACGGATGACACGCAATTCCAGGAACCGGAAGAAGAGAGCGAGGAACCGGACATCGATTTTGATGCCATGGCCCTGGACGAGTCTGATGCGACGGATGCCACACAAATCCAGGAACCGGAAGAAGAGAGCGAGGAACCGGACATTGATTTTGATGCCATGGACTTAGAAGAACCAGAACCAATAGATGAACCACAGATCCAGGAACCGGAAGAAGAGGGTGAGGAGCCAGCCATCGATTTTGATGCCATGCCCTTGGAAGAAGATACTGAAGAATCGGAGGAGATTGAGTTGGGCCTCGATGATCTTCAAATCGATGATAGTGGGGAACTAGAGATCCGCATGGATTCTGAATCAGCGGATTCGCCCTCAGACGACTTACTTGATCTGGAGAATATCGATATGGAACTTGACGACCTGGATGAAGAAGGTAAATAAAGATCCGGGCCCAGAGGACGTGGCCTTCATTTTAACCTTAAGGAGGGCTGCCAATAGGAAATATTGGATTTTAAATTTCAAATGCCAAAGCTTCCGCCTTCGCCTGCCCAACAGAAGCAGGCCGGCTATGGGCGGGACAGGCAAATGTCAAATGAAATCCCAATGTCAAAAAAAAGAAGTGATCAGTGAACAATGAACGGTGAAAAATTATCAGAGATCAATAGTCAGCCTTCAGAAAGCCCACTGTTTCGCGTTTTGGTGCTTTTGTGATATTTTTTTATCTGTTTTGGATTTTGACATTCATTTGGACTTTGGATTTTGACATTTGTCATTCAAATCCCGGAATTATTACCTCTACTCCATAGCCAATGCTCTCTGACCTGGCCCTGAGAACCAGGTTTTCCATGTTTAAAAAAACATCATCAAAGCCAAAAATTCGTCTTGACCTGAAGCCATTGTAACGTTATATTGGGTCCCCCATGCCGAGATAGCTCAGTCGGTAGAGCAGGGGACTGAAAATCCCCGTGTCCGCAGTTCAATTCTGCGTCTCGGCACCATAAAAAGCTAACATTGTACAAGGGTTAGGTGACCACGCCTAACCCTTCGTTTTTTCACACCCCCCATCGAGTGAGAAACCGTGTGAGATTTTTTTCAACGGAGTCTCCTATCATGTCAACAAGGAGGAGATTGTGGCTTTGGATAGGGGTCTGACCTCCCGACCCCTTCGGCCGATATGCTAGCACAAAGTACAGATTACCGGGGCATGGTTTGTCGGATAGACGCCGGGCCATCTCTATAACTGCAGCTCATTTCAACATGCCCATTCGAACTATGCTTTAATAGAAATAACACGGCAAGGATCAATCTTAAACAGTAAATAGGAGGTCACTAAGTTATGCGACACGGGAAATTGGGATTAACTGAATATAACAAGGAAAAGGCGACACCGGGATACACGCTGTTTTGGCCGCTTGGATCAACGACAGTGCATCTGATCAACATGCGCGGGGATGTCGTCCATGAGTGGAATATGCCCGGTGGACCGGGCAACTATGCATACCTGTTGCCCAACGGAAACCTGTTGGCAGCGGTCCGAACGGATCAGTGTGTTTTGGGACTGGCGGCCAAGGGGGGACATCTAATGGAGATGGACTGGGACGGCAAAATTGTCTGGGAATATTTTGATCACTATCAGCACCATGATTTCCGCCGCCGGGAAAACGGCAACACGCTCTACATCGGCTGGGAACTTCTCCCGAAAGAAGCAGAGGCCCGAGTAAAAGGGGGTGAAGAAGGAACAGAGCACGAAGATGGTATCTATGGGGATTTTGTTAAGGAGATCAATCCGGCCGGTGAAACGGTATGGGAGTGGCATGCAGCAACCGACCAGGAGATAGAGAAATATCCCCTTTGCCCACTCTGTGGTCGAAAGGAATTTGCCCATGCCAACACGGTCTTTCCCCTTCCAAATGGCGACATTATGCTCAGCTGGCGAAACAATAGCCTGATCGCCCTTGTCGATCGCGAGACAAAGAAGTTCAAGTGGGAGATGTACGATTACCGGCTGGGTCATCAGCACGATGTCCAGATGCTTGATAACGGCAATGTCCTTGTGTTCGCGAACGGATGCCATGCGCACTGGCACGGACCTCAGGAGGGTTCGAGGGTATGGGAAATCGATCCCAAAACCAAGGAGATTGTCTGGGAATACGCTGGAGACCCCCCTTACACTTTTGACAGCACATTTATAAGCGGTATGCAGCGACTTCGTTCCGGGAACACTCTGATTTGCGAAGGACGTTGGGGCCGATTATTTGAGGTCACACCCGACAAGGAGATTGTCTGGGAGTATGTCTCCCCCTATTTTCAGAAAAACCCGCCATACGCTGGCGGAAACTTTGTCTTCAGGGCATATCGATATATGGCCGATTCACCCGAGATCGGAGGACGACTGGACGCTGACCCCTCATAAGTGAGGTCGGGAGATATTTTTCCTGGCCCTAAAACACTTGGTATAACAATGCAGCCTGTCCTTTGATACGAGAGTATCGATTGCTTTGCGTTTTTTTGTGTGAGAATCTGTGTGAGAAAAACGTTCCAAAATTTGCTAAGATGTGGAAAATTCACTAATAATAGAAAAAATGAATGGCAATAATCTCAATAAGCTGAGTTATTTGAGGAGGTTAGAAAACTCGAAGGTAACTTCTCAATAACTCCGCGTGAATGCAAAATGAGAACAAAACATTTCCCCCCTCCCTCAGTCCCTCCCGCCAGGGGAGGGAAGATATGGGAAGGTACCGCCCCGGACTTATTGAGAAGATACACTCGAAGGTCCTACCTGAAAACCTCGTGTCCCCAGTTCAATTCTGGGTCTCGGCACCATGAATCAAAAAAGGTTGCAGTCTATTTTGCAACCTATATTGGATAATTCAGTATAGGTTGCAGTTCGGCTGCAACCTTTTTTTTGGGGACTACTTCACAACGGTTTGACTTCGACCGAACTGCCGGTCGTAAAGGCTAATTTTCACAACCGGCATCGATGCCCGCTCTTGGACGCCTTACCACTGAGTTTCGACATAGTTTACTGTCCCAGAATTAAGTTGCTTTATGAATTCAGAGTTACCCCTTCCCAAACCCTCCCCCTCAGAGACTGTGTCGTAATACCTCAAATCCGTCATTCCGGACGAGCGACGCGCAGCATAGCGAGTCCTCCAAAGGCGGATAAAATCCGGAATCCAGGGAAATGGCATCATCGTGCGGACTTCTGGATCCCCCGCCTTTTTGCGGGAGATGACTAATTATGACACGGCCCTTCAAAGAAGAGGGCAGGTTGGTAGTGCGGTGACTTTTAAAAGGTAATTCTGGGACAATACCCTGGCCCTTAGGACTGAGTTTTCCAAGTTTGCAAAAAATCGGGGGATTGGTCTATGTCTTGTAGTATTCGCGATACCAGGTTAGAAATTTTCCGACACCCTCTTTTATGGATGTTTTGGGATTGAAGCCGAGCATATCTCTTGATTTCTGAATATCGGCTGATGTTTCCGGCACATCTCCAGGCTGCATGGGAAGCATCTCTTTCTTTGCCTTTTTACCCAACCCCTCTTCAATAACACGGATGAAATCCAGAAGCCCAATCACGTTGGAATTGCCCAGGTTAAAGACCTCATAGGGGAACGGTCTGTCCAGGGCGGCTATTGTACCATCCACGATGTCGTCTATGTATGTAAAATCCCTTTTCATGCGGCCGTGATTATAGACCTTGATGGGTTTGTTTTTGAGGATGGCCTCTGTGAAGAGAAAGAGGGCCATGTCAGGACGTCCCCACGGGCCATAGACAGTAAAAAATCTCAGGCCGGTACAAGGAATATCGAAAAGATGGCTGTAGGCGTGCGCCATCAATTCATTCGCTTTTTTCGTGGCCCCGTAAAGGGAGACCGGGGTATCCACCCTATCCTCTGTGCTAAACGGGTACGTGTCATTTTTTCCATAGACAGAAGATGAGGAGGCATAAACAAAATTGGAGACCCGATGTTCACGGGCCATTTCGAGTAGATTCAGAAACCCTTCCAGATTACTCTTCTGATAGGAAAAGGGGTCAATTAGGGAATATCGGACACCGGCCTGTGCGGCAAGATTACAGATCCGGTCTATGGGTTGATCCCGGAATATTTTCTTTAGCTTGGGAAGGTCTTCAATATCTGCTTTATTAAAGAGAAATTCCTCGTGGGGTTTGAGGCGTTCGAGCCTCGCTTTTTTCAAAGAGACATCATAATAAGGGTTAAGGTTGTCCAGACCGATAACCCGGTTTCCGTTTTCCAGGAGTTTCTTGCAGAGGTTAAATCCGATGAAACCCGCTGCACCTGTGACTAGGGTCGTTTGATTTTTATCCAGGGGCATTGATTTCCCTTTGGTGGACCTTGGTTATAAAAAAGGATTGTATCCGGACTATTAACTGTCCGGATACAATCCATTCTGTTGAAACCATTCATTAGGTTCCTATTCGTTAAGGTTGCAATTGGGGTGTTCTACATCATACCGCCCATACCACCCATACCGCCGCCCATACCGCCCATACCGCCGCCTCCTGGAGGCATACCCGGCATTTCTTCTTTATCCTTCGGTTTCTCCGCGACCATGGCTTCCGTCGTCAACAGAAGGGCGGCAACAGAAGAAGCATTCTGGAGAGCAAACCGGGTCACCTTAGTCGGATCGATGATGCCTGCTTTTATCAGGTCCTCATAAGTGGATGTTTCCGCATTAAACCCTTCGGCACCACTACTGTCCTTAACCTTTTCTACGACAACGGATCCCTCCGCTCCTGCATTGTTCGCAATCTGACGAACCGGCTCTTCGAGGGCCCTCATGACCAGGTTGACACCGCTCTGTTCCTCACCTTCCAACTTTAATTCTGAAAGGGCTGTCAGGGTTCTGATGTAGGCGACACCGCCGCCCGCGACAATACCCTCTTCCACGGCTGCCCTGGTGGCATTGAGCGCATCCTCAACCCTGGCCTTTTTTTCCTTCATTTCGATCTCAGTGGCCGCACCCACATTGATCACCGCAACACCGCCGATCAATTTAGCGAGTCTTTCCTGAAGTTTTTCCCGATCA
>JAQYVK010000171.1 GCA_030145585.1 Desulfatiglandales bacterium
TTAAAAATCTCCTTGGGCCTATCCACGATCTCTGCGCCGGCCAGAACATAGGCATTGTCAAGAAAGCCGCTCCCTGTGCCGGCACTTTTCTCGACAAGAACCGTGTGCCCATTCTGTATCATCACCTCGACGCCCCCGGGTGTCATAGAGACACGATTCTCTTCCGCCTTAATTTCCCTTAAAATACCCACAATCATTTTTAACCCTCCAGGATTTGGGGAAAGGAGCTTTATTATACCCAGCCTTGATCCATATGCTTTTATGGGAACAAATATGTTTGTGATGAAAAATGTTTGTAAGATGATGTTAAGAAATGAAAAAGACAAAGAAGAGGCTATTACCCCCTTAAAACCCGCGTTTAAATAGCCCCTTTTAACTGAAATCCCCTTTATTTTTTCGGGGTTAACCTACGTAGCTCACTATAGATTCACTGTTTTTTGGTGTCAAGCCGGAATTTCCAGAAGGTGTCAGGTCTTGACATTTGACATAACCCTTATTACCATGCTCAACATTATGGGACGACCGTTACGAATAGAATACCCAGGCGCATTATACCACATCACCAGCAGGGGTAACGAAAAAAGGGATATTTTCCTTGATGACTATGACAGACGAAAATTCATCAATATTCTAGAGGACTACAACGATCGCCATGGTATCCTCATCCACTGCTATGTCCTTATGGACAATCACTATCATCTCGTCCTGGAAACCCCTTTAGGGAATCTGCTGAAAGTGATGCATGGAATAAACAGCGCCTATACAGGTTACTTCAACCGTAAACATGACCGTTCAGGTCACCTATTTCAGGGCCGATATAAAGGAATCTTGGTCGACAAAGATAGGTATCTCCTCGAGTTAAGTCGGTATGTGCACCTGAACCCAGTTAAAGCCGGAAAAGTGGACCGGCCTGAGAAATACAAATGGAGCAGTTATCCTGGGTATATTAGGAAAAAGCAGGAAGTTCCATGGGTAGAATATGCTTGGGTACTCTCCCAATTTGGCCCTGACAATGTAATCAGCAGACAGAATTATAGGGACTTTGTCATTAAAGGGTTGCAGCAGCCAAAGAAGAACCCATTCACAGAGCTTTACGGACAAGTTATTCTCGGGAGTACGGAATTCATAGAAAAGATAAAAGAGTCAGTAAGGGAAAGTGAATTGGACAAGGAGATCGTTGAAAGAAAAAGACTCACCGATTATGTGGCGCCTGGAGAAATTTTATCAGTTGTCTCAAATTATTTTAAAATCCATATTGAGGACATAAAGGATAAAAGATGCAGAAATAACACAGCAAAGAAAGTGGCTATTTATCTTATGAAAAGGTACTCAGGATTGAGCAACAGTGAGATAGGTCATATATTTGGTGGGGTTCATTATAGTGCGATTAGCCATTCATCAAAGAGGCTGGAGGTGGAAATCGAAATGGACGAAAAATTGCATAAGCTTACAAAGGACCTTATGTCAAATGTCAAGACCTGACACCTTATCAAATAAAATTTAATTTTATATTTTATTTGACATTCATTTTTTTCGATGTTATTGGGAAGAATATTCGGGTTATCTATTTCAAGCGCCGCTGGCTGATTGAGTTTCCAGTACTATCGACAGGTTATCCCCTCTGGATTTGATCCATCTTGTTGAGGGGCTTGATTGAGTTTCAGACCGTATCCAACCGATTATAAAGAGAACCTTTTTGGGGCTCCGTCGTGAGGTCGGATTTCCGTGCAGTGAACGTCACCTTTGTGAACCTTCCTATATTGCCTTGCGGAAATTTTCAGATAATTTCTGACGAGTTGGCCGCAATTCATCAAAATGTTTTAACTGTTAATCTGAAACCGGACTTTTTCAAATTTTATCAACTCTTAGACATGGAGGAATCGATGATGGAAAAAACTAGTTTTTTTGGTTTAAGGTTAACGATTGTGATTGCCTGTATATTACTTCTTTCCATAGGAGGTATCACACAGGCTTCGGCAGAAACCTTTAAGATCGGTGCAATTTGCGCACAGACAGGCCCGGCAGCGGCCTTTGGGGTAGAGGTCTGTGAGGGCAAGACCGCCTGGGTGAAGGCCAAGAATGCCGCCGGCGGGTTGAACGGTATGAACGTTGAGATCGTCACCCGTGACACAGAGACGAATACGATCACCGCTGTCAGTGCTTATCGTCGTTTATTGCAGGACAAGGACATTCGCATCATCTGGATGGGCACCAGCAGTACGAGCATCCTGGCCGTGAAGCCCCTTGCGGCGGAAGGCGGGATACCGATGCTCGTCGGGGGTGGCAATCCCAAAATCGGCATGCCGCCCGACCCTTGGGTGTATAAGGCCGGTACTACGTCCGACGATTTCGGTGGAGGCCTGCTGAGTTGGATGAAGGGAAAGGGCATGAAGACGATCGCGACCCTGTCGGCAACAGATGCATACGGCCAGAGTGAGAGGGATGCGATCAAAAAGTACGCGCCCGATTTTGGGATCCAAGTCGTCGCCCAAGAGGAATTCGCAATGACCGACGTAGACTTCACCGCACAGCTTATGAACATTAAGAAAAAAAATCCGGACCTGTTATACAGCGCCGCTGCGGGTGGACCGGCCATCTTAGTCTACAAGGCTATCAAGAAGTTGGGGATTGGCGCCCAGTTGGCCGTCTCGCCTTCTGCCACGAATGCCGCCTTTTTCAAGGCCTTGGGCGGAAAAAAGACGCTTGAAGGCGTTGTGGTTTCATCGATGCTGGGTAGTTTCGGTGATAAGATTCCCGGATTATCAGGAACATACTGGAAGGAATTGAGTGCCGCGGTGGGTCGTGAAGGATCCTTTATGCACGTCATCGGGTATGATATGGGTATCTTGACCGAATGGGCGGTCAATAACTCGGACGGGACCCGAAAAGGCATCCAGGCCGCCTTAGCAGGGGCGAAGGATGTGCGTGTTATCATGGGGCCTGTCGATTTCACCAGAGGGACACATAATGGTCTCGATTACCGCGCTATCCTCGTTGGGGTATATCGAAACGGGCAGCTTATACCCGCTGATTGAGACTCCTATCTCCCTGGGCAGGATCTTCAATCCGGTTAGACAAGCCAATGCTTGTGAATCACTTTCTCCTATTCTGATTCTATCCGGACCGGACGAAGATCCTGCTTTCAATGAATCGTTAGTGCCATATAAAACGGAATGAGGACAGGTGGCCGCAAATGATGGTTGAACTTGAAGTATTTTCTCAGTTCCTTTTTTCCGGCTTGACGACAGGGTGTATATATGCGATCTGCGCCCTCGGTTTCGTGCTCAACTACAATGTCTCCAATGTGCTCAAC
>JAQYVK010000172.1 GCA_030145585.1 Desulfatiglandales bacterium
ACTTTCCCTTCGGATTCCCTTATTTCTTCCAGCTTCTTTAAAATCGTTTTGGCTTTATTGATGAGACGGTCCACTTTTTTATAATTGGGGTCCATGAGCTGGACCAGTTCCCATTCCCTCATGGCTTCAACCAGCTGCTCCTTACCATAGTATTGCATACCCATTCTATAGTGGACTTCCATGTACAAATTTTCGCACTTCTTAATATAATCCTGACATTCATCACAATCATAATTATAGCGGAGTGATTCCTCGAATTGACTTCGGGCCGAAAGAAAATCCTTCTTCTCAAATAGAGACATGCCCATGTTAAAATGTGACCTGTATGAATAATCGAGGGCGACATCGTCGTCAGGGTAAATTTTCAAAACCTTTTTAAACTCAGTTACTGCCTCCCGATATTTCTTTTCTTTAAACATTTTGCTGCCGGTATCTCGATAGGAGGCGACTCGATCCATCTCCGCCTCCTTATTTTTTGGTGCCTTCGATTTCGTTTTTTGTCCCTTTAATTTAGTTTCCAGAAGGGATTTTTCCCAGTCCCATATCCCGGGTTCAAAGATAATCTCTTCCTCAGTCTTGATGTGTTTCTGATCTTCTAAAAATTTGACTCCCTCCAACTCGGGGATCTTGATTTGTTGACCGACCCTGATCTGGGTAACGTCGGTAATATTGTTGTATTTAGCGATTACTGGGAAATTTTCAGGATCGCCGTAATAAATTTTGGCAATCCCGGAAAGTGTTTGTCCCGAATGAATCTTATGTACGATATATCTATTTATTTTGAATCTTTTCCTTGAAGTGAGGATCTTTCTGGCTTCAGAGTAATCAGGTCGGAGCCTCAGGGCCATTAAAAATTGATGTCTTGCGAGACCGTATTTCCCCTGTTTGTCCAGCTTCAGACCTTTTTGATAGTGGGCAGTTGCTGTCCGGTTTAATGCCTCTTTCATCCGTTCACGACCCTCCACCGCCTTCGGCTCCGACGGGTTTACTGTCGTTGCGAGATTGTATTGCTTGAAAGCGTTGATCAGATCTCCATCCTCTTCATAAGCCTGTCCTTTATTGAGATACTCTTTAACAATTTTCTTCTCAGGCGTGTCAAATAAACTGAAGGATAATTCAGACACGCCCACGCAACCGCTGAAAAACCCGATCAGTATTGTCACCCATATGAATAATTTACTCTTTTTAACCATGCTTTACTCTAAAGAAAATTTTTTAAAAGTCTCCAGACTGGCGATGAAGCGTTTCATATCCCTATGAATTATCCGATTCCGTTTGAGAGAAAGAGGATCCGCAAAGAATGGATTGCTCCCTTTCCTCACCGACAATCCTATCTTATATCCCGCCCCCTCACTCAGCTGTAAGATCCTCTGATTGTAGCCACCATAAGGGAAGGCCAGATGGATGGTCTTCTGTCGAAGCTTTTGATCGATAATTTTTTTGGACCGAACGAGTTCGGTCTCGATCCTTTTAAAATAGGCTTTTTCCCTTTCCTTCTTCTTTTTCTTTGTTAAATCTGTGCGGGATACACAGCCTGAACCGACCTCAAAACCATCCGCCTTTATCTTTTTGAGTTGATTCCAAGTGACCCTATTTTTAGACTTCCTCATGAAGTTCGTAGAAATAAATACGGTGGCACTAAAACCATACTCCCTCAAAATGGGATATGCGATCGTGTAAAAAGATCGATAACCGTCATCCACTGTGATAACCACTGATTTTTCAGGAATCCCATGCTTGTATTCCAGAAACCCCAACAACTCCTTTAAACTTATGACCCTGTACCCGTTTTCCTTCAAGTAATTCATCTGACGAATAAAAATCTTCGTGGGCGTGCAGTGAGGTGCCTCACACTTCTCCGCAAAATCTTGGTAACTGAGAATCGGCACGACCTTGTAGCCATCTGGTTGTAGACCCCCTTTGTTTTTATCTTTCAGAGGAATAACAATCCATTGGTCTTTTTTAAATGAGACCTCTTTATTCTCGTCTTCGATGACCCAAGCCTTTTTTTCATCCCCCAAAAACCTTTTAGCCAGCGTGGCGGGTGTCTCGCCTCCTATCACCTTGTAGACGATATAATTCTCAGACTGGTAGAGCAGTGATTTTTGAGCTCTTTCCTCGGTAGGGGCCGGTTTGCTTTCCTTTGCCCCAGGCATAGATTGAATACAGGAGGACTGCAACAGCAACCCTCCCGAAATGACCAGAAAAATGAATACTCGCCATGGATCAATGCGTTTAACCTTGCCGGTCATCTATCTGTTCTTCCTCCGTATAGTCCAAGACATTGTAAATGATGACTTCCTCTCTCCTCCCCTTGACGGGTACCCTGCCCCTCTCCTCTACCCTCAGGGTCTCTTTTTCCTCAAAGAGATCATAGGTCCAACTGCTGATCAGGATCTCCCCGGCTTCTGCAAGGGATGTGAGCCTTGAGGCGATATTTACGTGATCTCCGATAACCGTATATTCCATCTTTCTTTGGGAACCAAGATTTCCCGCTACCATCTCACCGGAGTTGATCCCTATACCGATACGGATATCTTCATGCCCCAATTCTCTTTCCTGGTTGAGTCGCACGATCTCTTTTTGTATCTCCAAGGCTGCCCTGACAGCGGCCTTTGCATGATCCGGATTGGGTACCGGGGCACCGAAAACAACCATGGCCTCATCGCCCACAAATTTGTTTATGTGACCGCCCTCCTTGATAACCGCGTCTGTGATCCGGGTAAAATAATCATTCAGGAGATCGACGAGATGTTCCGAATCAATATTTTCCGAAAAAGCCATGAAACCCCTGATGTCAACAAAAAGCACCGTCACTTCTACTTTGGCACCTTTCATCCACCGATCATTGGGGTTGGCCAGGATCTTTTCTACAATTTCGGGCGTCACATACCGTCCGAAAGAAGCCTTGATTTTCTCGTTGAGCTCTAAGTCCTCAGCCATCCTATTAAAAGCAAACGCGAGGTCACCTAACTCGTCATTGCGCTTGATGCTTACCCTGTGGTCGAAATGGCCCAGGCCCAATGCCTTGGCCCCTTCTCCCAATCTCTTGATTGGTCGCGAAAAATAAATGCCCAAAATAACGCTCAACACAATACCCAGAAAAGTGATTATCGCCGCCATGACCCAAAGAAAAACCTTAGCAGCTCGAGCATTTTCCAGGACTTTCTCCTGGGAGATGGCCAAGCGGACCTTTCCCACATGAAGTTTTTGGTAGACGATAGGCGCGGTAAAGAAAAGGGCATCCTTTCCGCCGTGACTGATCATCTGTGTCGTTTCACCGTCTCCACCCTTGATAAAGCGAATGCTCTTTGGGGGCTTGTAAGGCTTATTGGCCGCTTCCATATGGCTGTGGGCCTTCACAGTATCTTTATTGTCAACGATGAGGGCATAAAGAACCTGTTCATTTTGGACAACGTCATCCACCAATTGAAAGAGGGCCAGATCCTCATCCCCCAATAGTTTATCCCGGGCGTTATGAGCGAGGCTACGGGCCATGCTTTCCCCCTGATTCATCAACTGGGCGGTGAATTGTTTCCTCTGCTGTCTCAACATGGATATACTGATCGAAAAGATCAGTAAAAAAGTGAGCAAGGTGGACAGTGCGGCCAGTTTAATAAAAATGGGGATGCTGAAATGCAGTCCCCGCCGCTTATATTTCCTTCGATCTTGACCAGTCCTTTGCTCTTGGCCCGGTTTCTTCTCCTTTCTCTCTCTTCGTTCAATACCCCTTCGACGGTCCGTCCCGTTTCTTCTTTCAGGGTAACCCTTGTAATCCGGGGGAAGGGGCCGACCTCTAAAAACCACTGATCCTACGGGGGAATCTCCATTTTTCTCCGACTGATCGTCAGGCATTCTTTGTTAGCCCTTCATTTCCACTTACAATATACCCATAATCGACATGAGAAGATCATTCGATTGTTAATAAACATATAGATAGATTTAATCTTGGCTATTTTAACTTAAAATGAATAATTTGTCAATCTCCGGGAATGAGGACAAAAGGAGCGATTTTGGTAAAATCTTGGTTCTTGCTCCGCATTGTGGAACACGGGAAGACGAAAATACTCTGGCAAACCACTTTGTGATCGCATATGATGTAATCGCATAGGGCAAAGCGCATAGCGCAGAGCGTAAAAGCCGTGTAACGGTTTTATTGTTCAAGTGACAGTATTTGCTTGATTGGTTCGATTGGTTTAATTAGTTTTTTTCGTTTGCATCAATGTAATTGTTTTAAACGCTCTGCGCTACTTGTCCCGCCATCTTGTCTCGGCGAAGTCTTGACGAAGACGGAAGCCTTTTGGCGACGGCGGATGCGCTCTGCTTTCACCTTCTTCGCTATACGCTATGCGCCATGCGCTCTGCGTCTATTACTCGTGACTTGTCACTTGTTACTCGTAACTTATCGATATCGGTACTTATGAAACTCGCTATTACCGGGCTCCCACAATCTGGGAAATCTACAATATTTTACGCCCTAACCGGTGCAAGGGGTGACGACGAGGTCCGTAAGGCTTCCCATGCTGAACAAACTATCGGCACTGTCAGGGTTGCTGATGAAAGGGTAGGGATTTTAGAAAGTATCTATAAACCGAAAAAGACGACTTATGCCCAAGTGGAATATCTGCTTCCTTCCAATGTCCCTGCCGTCACTCAGTCCAAGGCGGAAAATTTATTCTGGAATCAGGTTCGCCTCGGTGATGCCCTGATCCACGTGATAAGAAATTTTCAGACCCCGGGCAGCAGTCCTCCAACACCTGAACCAGACTACTGGCGTTTAGAAGAAGAGATTATTCTCAATGACCTGATGGTGTCGGAAAAAAGGCTCGAACGAATTGAACTGGATAATAAAAGGGGTAAGAAACCGGATGAAGAAGAGCGAGCGCTCCTTAAATCATGTCTTAAACTCCTGGAAGAGAACCGGCCGCTCCGTCTAGATCCGAATCTGTCAGAGGCACCCAGCCTGAGGGGATTTGCCTTTTTATCGGCCAAACCTCAGCTTATTGTCATCAATAATGACGATGAAAATGAATCCCTCCCTCAATGGAAATCAAGCCTGGAAACCTCAGAGATGCTGGTTGTACGAGGAAGGCTTGAGATGGAAATCGCCTCCATGGCTCCGGAAGAAGCTGAGGAATTCCTGGTGGCATACAATATTGAAAAGTCTGCCCTGGATCGGGTTATCAGAAGTTCCTATCATGCCCTCAGATGTATCTCTTTTTTTACGGTCATCAATGAGGAGGTCAGGGCCTGGACCACTACGGAGGGTGCGTCTGCATTGGATGCCGCCGGAGCGGTGCACTCGGACATGAAAAAGGGTTTTATTCGGGCAGAGGTGCTCTCATTCGAGAATCTGGAAAAGTATGGCTCCTTCCAAGAAGCCAAAAAATCCGGAGATGTGCGGTTGGAAGGAAAGGCGTATACGGTTCAAGACGGTGACATTATTCAGTTTCGTTTCAATGTTTAAATAAAAGGTGAGCGGTAAGCGGTAAACGGTGAACGGCAAAGCACCGTGCGGTCAGCCACCGTTCCCGCTTCTCACCGCTTACAGCTCACCGTTTACTACTCACCTTCAATGGAAAGAGGATTAGCTATGCCAAAAGTGAAAGTAGCCATTATCGGAGCCGGAGGTTATGGTGGTTGTGGAGCCATCGAACTTCTCCTTAGACATCCGAATGCGGAGATTGTAGCCCTAATGGAGAAACAAGATGTGGGAAAAGCGATAAGTGATCTTTACCCACACTTAAAGGGTTTTTGCGATTTACCCCTCGTTGACCCTGAAGACCCAAATCTTACGCAGGATTTCCAAGTCGCTTTTTTCGCCACACCTGATGGTGTCGGCCAAAAGGAGGCCGCCTCATTTTTAAAGAAAGGGATTAAAGTCATTGACTACAGTGGTGATTTTCGGTTCAACGATGCGGAGGTGTACCGCGGTTATGCTGATAGAATCGGGAAATCCGGGGAACATGCTTCTCCCAACCTCCTGACTCAATCGGTCTATGGCCTGTCGGAACTTCACAGGAAGGAGATTGCCGGGTCAAATCTGGTGGGCAATCCCGGGTGTTTTGCCGTAAGTTGCATCCTTGGTTTGGCCCCCGCCATAAAATCAGGCCTTATCGGGACCGATACGATCATCTGCGATGCCAAGACCGGTGTCTCTGGAGCTGGGAAGAACCCTTCTCCCACGTTTCACTACCCTGCCCGGTATGAAACCATGAACGCATATAAGATTTCGGGTCACCAACATGTGTATGAAATTGAGAGGGAATTGGGACTCATTGCGGGTGAAGAAATCTTAATCACCTTTACACCCCATGTGGTCCCTTTGAGCAGGGGCATCCTTACCACCATCTACGGTCAGTTAAAGGATGGGCAGGCTATCAAGAATGTTGAGGAAGCTTATCGATCCTTTTACCGGAACGAACCCTTCATCCGGGTCTTTGGACCTCAAAAGCCCTTGAGCAGCACCGATGTGCGTGGGAGTAATTTTTGCAACCTCTCATTAAATGTGGACCAGAGAACCGGAAAGATGATCGTTATTAGCCTGATCGATAATCTTGTAAAGGGGCAAGCGGGCAGTGCGGTTCAGAATATGAACATTCTTTTCGGGTTAGAGGAGACCGAAGGTTTGCTAAAGCCGGG
>JAQYVK010000173.1 GCA_030145585.1 Desulfatiglandales bacterium
ACTCAATATGGTTCCCCTTTCAATGATGTTTTCCAACTCTCGCACATTACCAGGCCAATCGTTTTGGAGGAGTTTTTCCATCTCAGTGTCAGGAATTTTCGAAAAGGTCTTCCCCCTCTTTTTAGAATAGATCTTGAGAAAGTAGTAGGCAAGGAGAGGGATATCTTCCTTTCGTTCTCTTAAGGGGGGGACATAGATGGGAAATACTGCCAGACGGTAATAGAGATCGGCCCGGAATTTTTGAGCTTTGACCTCTTTTTCAAGGTCGAGATTGGTAGCAACCACGAGACGAAAATCCGATTTAAGAGTCTCACTGCCTCCAACCCGCTCGAATTCTCGCGTCTGAAGCACCCTTAGAAGTCTGACCTGGATATCCAGGCTCAGGTCACCAATTTCATCCAGAAACAAGGTCCCGCCATCGGCCAACTCGAACCTGCCGATTCTACGACGGATCGCCCCTGTAAAAGCCCCCTTCTCATGACCGAATAACTCGCTTGGGATGAGGCTTTCCGGAAGGGCACTGCAATGAACCCTTATAAAAGGCTTATCGTGTCGTGGATTGAGTCGATGAATGGCCCTTGCTACGAGTTCTTTGCCCACGCCGGTCTCGCCCGCGATCAGGACCGTCGCATCGGTAGCTGCGACCTGGTCAACCTCGGAAAGAACCTTATCTATGGCGGGACTATCACCAACAATATCCTCAAAGTGTAAATTCTGGAGGTGTTCCTCCTTGTAGTATTGGGTCTCTTCACTCAATTTTTGATTAAGACGCCTGATTTCCTCATAGGCACCCGCATTGTCCAGAGCAAAGGCGGCCTGTGCCGCAAAATAGGAAAGGAGCTCAAGATCCGGTTCTTTGAAAGCGCTACTGAGCAATCGGTTGTCGTGGTAAAGCACACCAACGGTCTTGTCCCTTAAGATCATGGGAACACATATACGGGAGCGGATGACTTCATTGACCACTGATCCAGTAATCCCTTCAGAGGGATTTCCAAGGATTCTTCCCTCTCCTTTCCGGGCAACGGCCTCGATCATTTTCATGGACGATACGAAGCCCTGAGTTTGTACTTGATCAGAGGTAAGGTTTTTGGAGGCCCTTAAGATGAGAGCGGGAGGCTTGGCTTTTTCATCCAAAAGAAAAATGGCGCCTCTCTCGGCTCCTGTGAGCCTATTTACAGTTGATATGATGCGTTGGACCAGGTCCTTATTGTCCCGAATGGTTACCACTTCCTGTCCAAGTTTCAGGATCTCTTTGAGGAGGTTTTCGCCTACGGGTCGATCCTTAAGTAATGATCTGAGATCATCCGGTATGAGTTTTTCATTCAGTGAAGCGAGGGTCGCTGAAGCTGCCAAGGTGAGTTCTTTGGCCTTTTCCTCCTCACCTGATGTGAAGTATTGCCTGGCAAGGTCAAGCTTTGATTTGGATAGCTCTATCTGACACCCGGATTTTTCAAGCCATTTGATAGAGTTTTGCAGCGATTTTTCGATTTTTTCCTGCGTATCTCCCTCGAGCTGTTTAAGGATGGCCTGATATCGATATCCGAGCCCCTTCATGAAGACATTTTTTCCTTTAACCATGTTCTTAATATCTTGTTCCAGCGAAAGCTCTTCCAACTGGGGAAGTTTCCCCTTCCTCATGGCGAGGCCCAGCTCCATCAAATAGGGATATATATAAACCGTGGCCTGGACCTTCCGGCTCTGAAGGAGAAACTCTCGAAGGTAATAAAGGCATCGCTTCTTGTCGCCCTTGAGGTAGTAGGCATAGGCCAGAGATAACTTGACCGTAATCCATACCCAATCATTGTGTGCCCGCTGGGCCTCTTCTGACGCGTTTTTGAGAAACTGAAGAGCATCCTCCATCCTGCCGATATCGAGTAGAATATTCCCAAGGTTTCCACTTGTGTAGCATCCGAGATAGGGGTTCCCCTTTTCTTCGCACTGTCGGCGGATCGCATCCAGCATTCCAAGCCCCTGTGGGACCTGCCCGATTTGGGCATAGCAATAGCCCACGGTCATGACGGCCAAAAGGGGAAAACCACCCTGTGGATAGTTCTCAATATCCGACACGGATTTCTCATAGCTCTGAACCGCTTCGCGGAAACGACCCTGCCAGAAGAGGAAAAAGGTCCCAAAGGTCGTGGCCGATCGCATGACCTTTGGATCGTTAAGTCGCTTGGCCAATGACCAGCCTTCTTCAAACTGTTTCAGCGCATTGTTATATTTGGAACGCAACCACTCATTCTTGGCCATATGCATTTTAAGAAGGGCCTGATCACCCAGCATGTCATACTTTTTAGCCCGTTCGAGTGCCGATTGAAGAATGGAGAGAACCTTGTTTGTGTCATGCCTTGCCGTGGAGATCTTTGAATATTTAATAGCGGTTTCGCTGAAAAGACGGTCCCCTTCTTCCCCTTTGAGATTAAAGAGGTCATCGAGCACCTTGCTGTAACATCGCAAAGCATCTTCGGTTCTGAAGGCTTTTAAATGAATATCGCCTGCTTTGGCAAGATAACGGCATCTCTCGAGGTCATTGGAGGTATGGATAAGATGATGGGCTACAGCGTCCGCCTTTTCCTCATTGTCAGGAAGTTCCCGCATCAAAATATCGGCGATGTGTCTATGGAGGTGTTTTTCTTCCCGGCGGGGTAATTTGTGCATCCATTCTTTCTGTTTTTGCTCATTGGCAAAAGTATAATGGCCGGGCCCTTTTTTCTTCAGCCATGACGCCTTTACACCTTCTTCCAATTGTGCCAAAATCTGGGAAGGTTTTTTTTCGGTCAACAAGTCGATAAACCAATCGATAGAAAAATGCCCTTTAAACAGGCCGGCAATAGCCATGATTTTATCAGAATCATTTAAGGAATTGTTGGGTTCGATAGGCATAGCTGGATCACCCCCTCCATGATAAGTCGAAAAGCCCTATGAAAGATCTTAATAAAAAAATCTTGCTTGACATCCCCATTACAAAGGGGTTGTCTCAAAGGATCATGACATAACCAGGTAGACGTCCAATCACTGCAAAGTAGAGCGAACGGGTTAGATTGTCAAGCCGGTTGCACAATATTTGGATCATGAAAAACTAAATGTTGTGCACTTCAATCCCCGTCAATCTTTCGATATCAAATAACTAACTAAATTTATTGATGATATCTGTGTGCCATGGGTCGGCATTCTTCTTGCAAAAAACCAAAATAGCTCGGCCTATGCATTTTTAAATGCCAGGCCATCCACCCCATAACGGGATCATTAATAGGCCCGGTTTCTTTACAATTCTTAACACCTTAATTTTTACAAATCATAATCTTTGCGCTTTAAATCGGATTTTTCAAAAGCCTAAATTGACAAGACAATTCTAAGGAGGCATTCAAATGGCAAACAAAGGCTATGATGTCATTGTGGTTGGTTCAGGCATAGGGGGATGTGGTGCCGCCGCCCTGCTGGCAAAGGATCATGGAAAAAAAGTGCTGGTTTTGGAAAAGGCCCCTCATATCGGCGGTCGTGTCGCATCTTACGTTGGAAAAGGGGATAAGGTCACCATAGATGGATTGGAGCTCGATTCCAGGGGCTTCCGGAAATCCCTGGCGGATTCAAGATGTTGGGTTTCATATTGTGAGCCGGATCTCGACACGATGTTCAACAAAGGCCTGCTCGATGGCTACACCTTTGAAAACGGCGGACATGGTCTTTTCTGGGGAAACAAGTCTAGAGTTCGACTTTTTTTGGATCATCTTGGAAAACCGGTAGATATGCCGGTCAACACAGGATTGGGATATGTCGATGCAGAGCGGAATTTCGAAATCCACCAGGTTGAACCGAGGAAACCTTACCCCTGGCAGACTGAGGATGGATTCAAAGCCACCCTTTCTGCTTTGAAACACATGGGAAATCTCAGCATGGAAGATTGTGCCGCCGCCATGAACATCGATGTCCAGACCTGGCTTGAAGAAAGGGGCCTCACGGAAAATGAAGAGGCTTACACCTATCTCAAGGTGGTGATGGCCTGCCAAAACGCTATGGCAGAACCGAGAATGGCCCCGGCGGGCGATTTCCTAGGGTATATGGCCATGGCCAGGGACATCAAGATGAACCTCCACACAGGTTCGGTCGCCACTATGGCCGAACCGGGCTGTATGGCCATTCCCCTCGCCATGGAGGAGGCATTGAATGAGGCAGGCGGCGAGATATGGAGAAGCACCCCCGTCGAGGAGGTCATTATTGAAGATGGAAAGGCCAGGGGTGTGATGGTTCGAAATAAAGAGGGACAATACGAGACCTTAGAGGCTCCCATTGTCATCTGCAATATCCCGCCGAAGCACATTTTTAATGTCCTGCACCCCAGACACTTCCCGGCGGAATGGGTCGATATGCTCCAGAATAAATTCTGGTCACCCGGTCTTCTCTCAGCCCTGATCGGTCTCAAGCAGAATGTTTGGGAACAATATGGTGTTGACGAGAGAAGCTTTATCTGGATGCCGGGGATTATTCAAGAGGGATACATTGGTGCGGTGGACATGGTCATGTGGAATATGGCCTCATGTGCCAAGAGAGCCCCGGAAGGAAAAAGGGACTTCATCTTCTCTACGGCCCTTACCGATAAGGAGATGCGGAATCCCCAGAAAGTGATGCAAGTAATCGACTTCTGCATGGACTGGTTCAAGAGGACCTTTAAGGACTGGAAAGAGAATGTGGAATATGTCCTTTGGACACCCTCTGACGAGGCCTACGGCAACTGGAGACCGGTTGGGGAAAAGAGACCGGATATCCAGAGTCCCTATGTGGAGGGCCTGTACTTTGTTGGGGATCAATACGGAGAGCGTCTATGGGGTGGTGGTGTCGATGGGGCGTCTTTATGTGCCGTCATGTGTGTAGACACCATTATGGTTACCGATCTGGAAACTGAGCTCTATCCTCCATATCACCGTGGGATTCCGATAGGGGCGACCCCATAGTCACACGAGGATTTCGGAAATAAATGCACCCTTCACTATAAAGAAGGTTGCAGTTAGTAAAAAGATTGTCGAAAAACCATATTCTGAGAGGCTGATGGAAAATGTCCAGATGCAAGGCTTCCGAAATCCCGAGGAATGAGGCGTGCAAAGAGGTACGCCGCAGTGACGAGGGATGAGGGTAACGCAGCAAATGGGCGTTTTCCGACAGCCTCAAATGGAAACTTAAAGCGGGCAAGGAGGCGAAATACTATGGGCTTAATTTCGGCCGAGGAATACAAGGCAAGTTTGGACGACGGTCGCATTGTCTATTATAAAGGTGAAAAAATCAAGAATGTGGTGAGGGATCCCAATTTGGGGGTATGTGTGGATGTCATGGCCATCGACTATGAGATGGCTGCAAACCCAAAATATCGAGATCTGGCGGTCGTTGAGGATCCTGAAAACGGGGAACCCATCAGCCGATACTACTATAAACCCCAGAATGCAGATGATCTTTTAAAGGCCCATGAATTGATCGTGAAGGCGACCGAATTGGGATCGGGCTATATCCCGCTTGCCCATGATATTGGAGCAGACGCGCTCAACGCCATCAACATCACGGCCAATATGATTGGGAATCAAGATTACATCGACCGTATTGACAACTACCGAAAAGAACTGCAGCAAAAAGACCTTGCTACCTGTGCCGGCGTGACCTGCGTTAAGGGGGATCGTATGCTCAGGCCTTCAGATCCGGGACAGGCCCATCCTGATTCTTATGTTCGGGTCGTGGATAAAAATGATAAGGGTATTATTGTTCGCGGGGCCAAAATGCATATCACCGGTGCCGCATATTGCAATGACATCTTCGTCATTCCCTGCCGGGCCATGAGTGAAGCGGATAAAGATTATGCCGTTGCGTTTGCCATACCGGTCAATACCAAAGGACTCACGCAGGTCTGCAGGCCTTTCACGTCCCACATCAGTGACCTTGAATTCCCAAATACCAATCCCGTCAGGGTACACACAGATTCCGTGATTATCTTTGATGACGTTCTCGTTCCATGGGAGCGGGTCTTCATGTGTGGGGAATGGAAGTACGCTGCTCCTCTTGTTTACAACTTTGCCTTGATGCACCGACGGACAGGATGTGCCTATCGTATCCCCCTCTCTGAACAGTTCCTTGGCGCAGCTTCCGCTATTGCCGAGTACAACGGCATATTGGATGCCCCTCATGTCAAAGAGAAACTGACCGATCTCATCATATATCTGGAAACGCTTAAATCCCTTTCCAAGACGGCGTGCTACGATTTTGTGATGCGAAGCGGGGTTGCCGTCCCGAATCCTATCGCAACCAATATGGCCAAATACCATTTTGCTCATAATTACCATGAAGTGGTTAAGACGGTGCAGGATCTGGCCGGTGGTATTGTGGTGACCGCGCCGACATATAAAGATTATCAGCACCCCGAACTTCATGACTATCTCGAAAAGTATCTTCAGGGCGACAAAAACGTACCCACCGAAAACCGCCTGCGCATGATCGATTTGATTCGCAGAATAACAAGGGCCGAATTGGAGACGATCTGTCTCCATGGGGAGGGCTCTCCTATGGCTGAGAGGATGACGATCTTCATGGAAGGACGGGAAGTCCTAAAGGAGTGTCAGATCATCGTCGAGGAAATGGCCCAGGTAAAAAGATAGGATGAATTTAAAAAGGAGAAAACCATGGATAGTACGTTTCTTTCGTTAAAAGGGAAAGTAGCCCTTATCACCGGCGGCAGCCGGGGCATCGGGAAGGCAATCGCCCTTGTTTATGGGGATGCGGGGGCTGACATCTGCATTGCCAGTCGTAAGCTGGAGGACCTTGAAAAAGTTGCCGAAGAGATCAGGGCCATGGGCAGAAAGGTCCTTTGCGTTCCAACCCATACCCGAAAGGTCCCTGATTTGGAGAACCTTGTGAGTAAGGTGATGGAGGAATTCGGGCGAATCGACATCCTTGTCAACAATGCCGCCACCAATCCTGCCATGGGACACATTGTCGACACGGAGGAAAAGATTTACGATCATATTATGGAGACAAACCTGAAAGGGTATTTTATGTTGAGTAAACTGGCGGGCAAAATTATGCGCGACCAGAAATCAGGCCACATAATCAATATATCTTCGGGGGGAGGGGTCAGCCCGGCCGAAGGACTGGGGCCCTACTGCATCAGCAAAGCAGGCATCAACATGTTAACCAAGCAGATGGCCCTAGAGTTGGGCCCCTCTAATGTCCGGGTAAACGCCATTGCACCTCGTGTCGTAAAAACTGAATTCAGCAAGGCCCTCTGGACCAATGAAAAACTCATGGAGAGGGAATTCAAATACACCCCCCTCAAATGCGTGGCAACGGCCGAGGAAATTGCTCAGACGGCTCTCTACATGGTTTCGAGTGCCACCAATTATATGACCGGCCACATCCTTGTCATGAATGGGGGAGCGTTTTTTTAGAGATCATCGCCCAATGAGTTGGTCGATGATCAGGATTCCCCGCTGAAGGCGGGATCTTCGACAAAGGTCAAGGAATAGCATCCTATGCTTAAAATAACAAATCTCGAAACGACATATAAGGATATTATCCTCGCCCTGAAGGGAATTTCATTAGAGGTTCCTCCTGCCAAAATCGTAACCCTTCTTGGGGCGAACGGGGCGGGCAAAACCACAACGATTAATACCGTCTCCGGTATCAGAAAAACCCTGGATCTCACTCTTGAAGATGGGACCATTGAGTTTGAAGGTGAGATCATCAACGAAAAAGAGCCCTATGACGTGGTTGCGAGGGGTATCCTTCAGGTTCCGGAAGGAAGAAAGGTCTTCGCAGAATTGACCGTCGATGAAAACATCATCATTGGCTCATATACCCTCACAGATCGAAATAAATTCTCAGAAGGAAAAAATTCCGTGTCCGGTTATTTCCCTGTCCTGAAGGAGCGTGGAAAGCAATTGGCCGGCTATTTGAGCGGTGGAGAACAGCAGATGCTGGTCATCGCCAGGGCACTCATGGCCGAACCCAAATTGATCATGATGGATGAACCTTCTTTAGGCCTGGCCCCGCTACTCGTAAAAGAGATCTTTGGGATTATCAGCCGGATCAACAGCCAAGAAGATGTGGCCATTCTGTTGGTCGAGCAGAATGCCAATGTGGCTCTGTCTATTGCCCATCATGGTTATATCCTCGAAACCGGCAGGATCGTGATGGAAGGGCCGAGCGAAGTTTTACGCGAGGACAGAGATATTCGTGAGTTTTATCTAGGCCTCACAGAGGTCGGTACCAAAAAGAGTTACAGGGAAGTGAAACATTATAAGCGCAGAAAAAGATGGTTGTCCTAGAAGACAGTTCAGAATTTCAACTGGAAATTGACTCGGTAACTATGAGCTTTGGGGGGATCAGTGCCCTTCACGACGTCTCACTTTCTGTTGAAAAAGGGCAGATCTATTCCATCATAGGGCCTAACGGCGCCGGCAAAACGACGTTGTTTAATTGCATCAGCGGGATGTATCGGGCCCAACGGGGCAGTATCAAATTTGATGGAAAGGAACTCATGCGCTTGAAGCCTCCTGAAATCGCACATATGGGTATCGCCAGGGCCTTTCAAAACATCGAGCTCTTTCAGGGTATGACTGTGCTTGACAACCTGATGTCGGCTCGCGGGCACCTTTCTCATTATGGTTTTTTAAGAGCGGCCATTTATCTGGGAAAATGTCGGAAGGAAGAAATCAAAAGCAGAGATTGGGTCGAGGAAATCATCGAATTTCTGGATATGCAAGCCATTCGTAAAACACCTGTCGCCGGCCTCCCTTATGGTTTACAGAAACGTGTCGAGCTGGGCCGAGCTCTGGCCATGGAACCGAAACTCCTCCTTGTAGACGAACCGGTAAGCGGTATGAATATCGATGAGACCGAAGATATGGCCCGCTATCTTTTAGATATCAACGAAGAGATGGATATCACGGTCGTTCTCGTCGAACATGATATGGGGCTTGTGATGGATCTTTCCGACAGGGTGACCGTCCTCAACTTCGGGACGAAAATTGCCGAAGGCACGCCCCAGGAAATTGCTAATAACCCTGTCGTTGTCCAGGCGTACTTGGGAGAAGCAGAAAGTTGAGCTATGGAAAAACCTAACACAACCTACCCTAAGCTCTTGATGGAAAAAGCCGCCATTTATCAGGACAGGACGGCCATGCGGGAGAAGTCCAAAGGGATATGGCAGGAAATCTCCTGGACTCAGTATCTGGAAAAGGTCAAATTTTTGTGTCTGGGATTGTTGGAACTGGGAATGCAGCCAGGGGATCATGCCTCCATCCTTAGTGAAAATTGCCCTGAGTGGCTTTTCGCCGACCTCGCGATTCAAAGCCTTGGAGGTGTGTCTATCGGGATATACCCTACGAACTCTCCGGACCAGGTGAAATATATCGTAGAACATTCTCGTACTCGCTTCATCATTGTACAAGACCAAGAGCAGGTGGATAAGATTCTGGAAGTAAAAGGAGAGCTTCCGTTACTCAAAGGTATCATCGTTATCGACATGAAAGGTCTTCGACACTATGATGATCCAATGATTTCCAGCTACAGGGATGTCGAGGAACTGGGGAGGAAAGCAGAGCAGAAAGAGGCCGGACATTTTGAGCACCTTGTAGGCCGGACAAACGCTGAAGATGTAGCCTTTATGGTTTATACATCCGGGACAACCGGACCTCCAAAGGGTTGTATGATACAACATCAGAATCATATTTACACGATAAGGGCCATCAATGACATATTTAAGTTTACTGAAAAAGATTCGGTGTTATCTTATCTGCCTCTTTGCCATATTCTTGAACGGGGTATTTCTATAGCGATACCACTGGTTTTCGGATACACAATCAACTTTGCCGAATCCATTGACACAGTTCAAGAAAATATTCAAGAAATATCCCCCTCCGTTTTTGTAGCCGTCCCGAGAATCCTGGAAAAAATGCATTCCGCCATTCACATAAAACTGGAAGACTCGACCCGCTTAAAAAGGTTCATGGTTCACTTCTGGGCGCCCGTGGGAAAGAAGGTGGCCGACTACAGGATGGCCTGCAACCGAATGCCATTTCAATGGTTCTTACTGTACGGATTGGCCTATCTCTTTACCCTCAGATCGATGAGAGACAAACTGGGACTCCTGAATTGTCGTTTACTGATGAGCGGTGGTGCACCCATTGCCCCTGAAATACTCACATTTTACCATGCCATGGGTGTTAATGCGATTGAGATGTGGGCCATGACAGAAAGTTGCGGAGGAGGAACAGGTCCCCACCATGAAATAAAGCCCGGCTCCGTAGGTGAACCGATCCGTTCAGTAAGCATGAAGCTGGCTGAAGATGGAGAGATTCTCATTAAAGAAGATTCCGTCTTTGCGGGGTACTATCGAGATCCGGAAGCAACCAGAGAGATCCTCTATGACGGCTGGCTTCATACAGGGGATGTAGGGCAACTAGATGAGGATGGGCACCTTTACATTGTTGACCGCAAGAAAGACATCATTATAACATCCGGCGGCAAAAACATATCACCCTCAGAGATCGAAAATAAGATGAAATGCAGCCCTTTTATCAAGGAGGCGATTGTTATAGGAGACCGCAGGAAATACCTTACCGCCCTGATCCAGATCGAATATGACAACGTTGGAAACTGGGCACAGAACAACAAGATCCCTTATACCAATTACAAAAGCCTTGCTCAAAATAGCTCCGTATATGAGTTGATAAAATATGAAATGGAAAAGGTCAACGAAACCCTAGCTCAGGCGGAGACGATTAAAAAATTCAAAATTTTTGAAAAAGAACTCGATCAGGACGACGAGGAACTTACAGCGACACAAAAAGTGAAGAGAAAAGTGATTGCCGACCGTTTTAAAAACGAGATCGATGAGTTGTATTGAAGGAATTGGGATCCGGAGATGGAAAAGATTTTAGAAGTTCTTTTTAGCGGCGCATCCATTGGGGCCATTTATGCCTTGATTGCCCTCGGTTTTGTTCTGATTTTCAAATCTACAGGTATTCTCAATTTCGCCCAGGGTGAGCTGTGCATGATTGGCGCGTTTATCTGCTATCAATTCGCCACTTTGCTCAATATCCCTTATATTCTTTCCTTTTTGATTGCCATCGCTCTTGGAGCCTTGCTCGGGTCGCTCATAGACCTCCTATTTTTCAGAAGACTGGTCGGCGAACCCATCTACTCAACCATCATGGTGACCGTGGGACTTGGCAGTATTCTCACCTGCTTTTCGGGGCTCATTTGGGGGCATGATGTGTATGCCCTGCGATCACCTTTCATGAACAAAACCGTCTCGGCGGGCGGCATGATTTTCTCCCAGGCTTCTTTATATACGATTGGCATCTCCATTCTGCTCTTTGCTCTTTTCATCCTGTTCTTTAATCGTTCTCTTCTGGGCGTGGCTTTAAAGGGTACGGCGGAAGATTCCGATACGGCCGGCCTTATGGGGATAAATGTAAAAAAAATGCATATGATTATCTGGGCCATCGGCAGCACCGTTGCCGTGGTGGCCGGGGTCTTCCTGGCAGAACAGAGTTTTGTGCAGACTTCTATGAGCCACACCGGGATAAAAGCCATGTCCGCGGCCATTCTTGGTGGGATGGAAAGTCTTCCAGGAGCCATCATCGGGGGGTTCATTGTCGGTATTGTTGAAAGTTTTGCAGCCAACTATTTGAGCGGACTTGAGATGGCCGGATTTCATTTCGGGGATATCAAGGATGTCGTGGCGTTTGCCATTATGATCATCGTACTGATGATCAGACCTCATGGTATATTTGGGAAGGAAGAAGTGAAGAGGGTATAGCTCACTAGAGGCCATCTCAAAAATAGAAAAATGGTTCGAGGTCAAGAACCCACAGAATTGAGAAGAAGCCCGACTGCAGGTCGGGGTTCTTCTAAGCCGTCCCTGAGGACGGCAGGACGCAGAGAGCGGGCCATTTGGCATTATTGAGATGGCTTCTAATCAACGAATTTAGGGGAGCAGATACACAGGATGTCCGGATCGTATAAAGTCAGTTATAAAGAGGATATGGCCATTTTCCAAAACCTGTGGGTTAAGGTGTGGCTGATTATATTCATCATCCTTGCCGTCTTTTCTCCGATCTTATTAAATCGTTATCAGTTGAGTATTCTAAATGAAATGGGGATTGCCACCATTGGGGCCCTGGGACTGAATCTGTTGATCGGATATACGGGTCAGCTTTCTCTGGGCCACGGGGCCTTTCTGGCTATCGGGGCTTATACATCTGCTCTTCTCACAGGCAAACTGGGAATCCCCTTTTTCTTGTCCCTCCCACTTTCAGGTCTCATGGCATCTCTATTGGGACTCGTTGTGGGCATCCCGTCATTGCGACTCAAGGGTCTATACCTGGCTTTGGGAACGCTCGCATTCGCTTTTATTGTCGAATACATTCTTTTTCACTGGGACCTTACGCAAGGTGACCTGGGCATGGCTGTAAAAAGGATAGGCATCGGGGATTACGTAATCAGGAGCCAAAGGCAATATTTCTATTTAATCATGGCATTCGCGACCTTTGCGGTCATCTGCACGAAAAACCTGGATAGGTCCAAAATCGGCAGGAGCTTTAAAGCCATTAGGGATCGGGATATTGCAGCCGAGGCCATGGGCATTCCCCTTGCCAAGTACAAGGTCATGGCCTTTGGTATCAGTGCCTTTTACGGAGGGGTCGCAGGTTGTCTTATGGCCCATTACAATAGGTGGATCGTCCCAGGCAGTTTCGATATCTCTCTTTCAATTGCCTACATTGCCATGATTATCATCGGGGGATTGGGCACGGTCCTGGGTTCTGTCCTTGGCGCCATCCTGATAACGGGAGTTCCACATGGCATTGTGTATGTCGTAGATCTTCTTAAAGGGGATTATCCGGCGTTGAGCGGCTTTATTATTGATTTCAAATTGGGGATTTTCGGGTTAATCATCGTTTTAACGCTTCTATTTGAACCCAAAGGGTTGTTTGGTGTTTATCAGCGTACCAAGGTTTATTTCAAAACATGGCCGTTTAAATATTAAGGGGGTGGTAAATGAAGGAATAGAAAAGGATCAAGATGGATTCAATGGCCTTTGGTGGTTTAATGGAGTGGCAGCTAACCTAAAATCTATTCATAGATAGGAGGTAAGACATGAAAACAAGAACAACCATCTTAAGTCTTTTGGTAGGAACATTTTTGCTTTTTTCCATGAGCAGCGCTTGGGCGGCTGAGGTGCGTGGGGTTACAGACACGGAAGTTAAGATAGCCCTACTGGTGGATTTTTCCGGGCCGGGAAAGTTTGCCGGGCCTCCCATCTCGATGGGGGTAAAAACATACGTAGATTATGTTAACGCGCAGGGTCCCATCCACGGCAGAAAGATTAAGTTGATTATCGAGGACAACGGTATCTTACCGAACACGACCTTGGCCGCGGCAAAGAAGGTCATTTTCAAAGATGAGATCTTCGCCATCGGGTTTAATCTGGGAAGCTCCGGTTCAAGCGCCATTATCCCTTTATGTGAAGAAAACAAAGTCGTGCTGATGCCCCATGGGGCCAACAAGCGCTTCTATTCTCCCGGTAACAAGTGGGTGTTTGTCCCCTATTCCACCCAATATAATATGGCAAGCCGTGCCGTGGATTATATCCTATCACAGAATCGCAAAGCCCGAATGGGCATCATCTATCAGGATGATGATTTTGGGCGGGACGGTCTCAATGGGGCACGGGATGCAGCGAAATTTCATGGCACCAAGTTGGTCAAAGCGGCCCCATATAAGATGGGGACCATTGATATGTCCCCCCAGGTCAGAATGATGAAAGAGGCCAATGTGGATTATATTCTTTGTTGGACTTACATTCCGCAAACCGCCTCAATTTTGAAAGAGACCAAAATGATGGGCTGGGATGTCACTTTGATCGGTAACAATACGACGGCTTACCGGCTCATGTTTCCCATAGCCAAGCAATTGGCCGAAGGTTATCTCGCTGTGACGCCCTTTGCTCCTTGGGAGGATGTCTCTCCAAAAGTCAAAGACATCATCAGGAAATACAGCGATTTCCCAGTAGTAGACAAAGCGCCGTTCCCGGCTCCGATGTTTTTGGCGTCATGGGTCTATTTCGCGGCTATGATTGAGGGAATTAAGAATGCCGGTCGGAATCTGACACCGGAAACTTTGATCAAGGGTATTGAGAGTATCAATCAGTTGAAGATGGATGGTATGTGCCCGGATATGTCCTTCGGTCCTAAACGCCATGTCGGTTATTTCTCAAGCCGTGTTTTAAGGGCGGATACCAAGAACATGCGTTTTCATGAAGTAGCGCCGATTGCCGATCCTAAAGCACCACAGGATTAATTAAACGCCACATGAGCCCAACAACCTCAGCCCCTTCCCGGATCCAAATGAGAAGGGGCCGAGGTTCGTTCGACAACAAATTGAATGACGATGGAGAGAGACATGTTTAGCCTGGAGGGAAAAGTAGCACTCGTCACAGGTGCTTCCGGAGCCCTTGGTAGGGATATTTCAATGGCTTTGGCAGGGGCGGGCGCAGACGTCATCATCGTCGGTCGAAACGCCGACCGTTTGCGCGAAACAGCTCGCGTGGTTGAAGGTAAGGGTCGAAAATCCCATACCATTATAGCCGACTTGTCCAAATCAGAAGATATCGCGAGAATCATTCAAGAATCTATAGATCAATTTCAATGTGTGGACATTCTCGTCAACAATGCCGCTACGAACGTGTTTAAAAAAGCTGAAAAATTTACCGAGGAAGACTTTGATCTCATCTTCACGACCAATGTAAAGGGTCCTTTCAGTTTAAGCAGGCAGCTTTCCGGGATAATGAAGACAAAGGGCGGGGGGAACATCGTTTTTGTCGTATCTCAGCTCGGTCAAACGGCCATGAACTTCGCTTGCCTTTACGGCGCAACAAAGGCCGCTTTGATGCAGATCACCCGATCCCTGGCCTTTGAATGGGCCGAGTACAATATACGCGTCAATTCCGTTTCTCCAGGCCCTTGGTCGACAGGGATGCTGGAACCGGTGTTCAAAGATGGGGTCACGGAGGACGCCCTGATCCGTATGACACCTTCGGGTCGCCTTGGCGGCGAAGGTGACATCGGGGGAGCCGTCATTTTTCTGGTCTCCGATGCAGCGCGACATATCACAGGCCAAGATCTCATTGTGGACGGAGGATTTTCGATCTGCAAGATCGTGTAATTTTATTAATAAAAAAGATTCATCCTGATTTTATCCACTTCTCACAAAGTTGATCATGATTATCGTTCGATAAGTAGACAAAACCTGGATGAGAAAGGGGGCTGTTCGAGAATGAGAAATTTTTTTCAAGATCAAGGAATGGTGAAATTATAACCACAGGAATACATTGTAGTATTTTGAGGATTATAATTTCAACATGACATAGAGGTTGGGAAAAATGGCCATTGTCGGGCAACCTCCTAAATGAAGAGGAGTTAAATAGTATCATGACAGATGCCGATCTGGAGAAATATTGTACATACGCCCTTGAAAAGGGGGCTACCCACGCAAAACAAATTCATCCCAGCAGCGTGGTTACTGCGCATTGGGTAAGGCTTAAATGTCAATTTGGATGCCCCCTTTACGGCTTGGGATATTGCTGTCCCCCAGAAACGCCAGGTGCGGAAGAAACCAGGGCAATTCTGGACTCTTATCATCGCGCGATTCTTTTTCACATAGAAGTCCCCCATATGCCGAAAAAGGAAAAGCACTACAGAAAATTTTTTGAGATGCTGGTAGACCTTGAAGGAGAAATATTCAAGGATGGGTTTTATAAGGCTTTTGTTTACCTTGCAGGGCCCTGTCGTTTTTGTAAACAATGTGCGAAACTTGAAGATAAGGCCTGTACTTTCCCAGCTCGTGCCAGACCCTGCATGGAATCCTGCGGGATGGATGTGTATCAGACGGTGCGGAATAATGGGTTATTTATTAAAACGTTGAGAAATCGAGAAGAGACCAACAATGAGTACTGTTTGATGATGATTGATTAGGAAGTTGAAAGGAGGAAATGAGCAGAGACGGCCATGGCAATCATTGACACGGAATTTACCAGAATGATCGGCGTGGATTACCCCATTATCGGGGCGCCCATGTTTCTCATCTCCTATGAGGAACTGGTGGTCGCCGTAGCGGAAGCCGGGGGCTTAGGAGCCATTCCTCTGCCTAATTTCAAAACGGTTGAAGATTTGAAATATTCGTTGGGTAAGATAAGAGAAAAAACAGATAAGCCGATTGGGGTCAATATTCACGTTTCCGGTAAGTTTGAATGGGAAGATCAACTGGCCCTCTGCCTCGACTACGGTGTTAAATTTTTTATTACCTCCCTGGGAGATCCCAAGCTGATTCTTGATGACGTGCACGCCCACGGAGGGAAGGTATTTGCTGATGTCATCTCGGTTGAACAAGGACTGAGGGCAAGAGAAAGGGGCATAGATGGGCTTATTGCCGTGGCCTCCGGGGCAGGCGGCCATTGCGGGACGACGCCCACGACTATTTTGGTTCCCTATCTAAAGTCCAAGGTTAAGTTACCCGTGGTTGCAGCAGGAGGGATCAGTACCGGTGCCCAGATGGTATCGGCTATGGCTCTGGGGGCGTGCGCCGTGATTACCGGAACCCGCTTGATTGCCACGCATGAATCACGGGCAAATCAGGCCTACAAAGAGGCCGTGATGGCTGCAGGACCTGATGACATTGTTTGCACGGACAAAATAACAGGAAACCCCTGCACATGGCTGGCTAAGAGTATTGAGGATTTTACGACCAGACCTGAATTAGGATCAAAAAAATGGAAGGATCTTTGGAGCGCAGGTCAGAGTGTGGCACAGGTCGAAGAAATAAGACCTGCCGGCGAGGTTATTGAAGAGATGGTCCAAGAATATTTAGAGGTCTGTCAGACACTGAGTGGAAGCGTATCTACCGGCTAACCGACTTACCAACGAGGTAATAATACATTTGACATGGTCTAGTACTGATTCAAAAATATTTTCACCACGGAGACACAGAGGGCACAGAGGTTCTGTTTTTTTTGCTGGTTCGGCCTCCGGCTCGGAAAGCCTACGCCTCGGAGAGGAGACGACGATCCAGCAAAAGACCGATGCCCTGCGGGCAGGCAACAAAATATATTCAGGTATTATACATTTACACGCGTTTAGCCTGTAAATAGTTCGCCACACTATTGCCGTGAAGAGGCTAGATGCTTTTCTCCGAGCGTCGTCTCCCGCCCGGGGAAAAATAAACTTTCTCTGTGTCCTCTGTGCCTCGTGCGCAGCGGGTGGTAAAATCAAGCATTGAGATATTAACCTTGTTTCACTAACCACGTACGACCTGTAACGGACAACAAGCCATCGTGCGATTTTCGCTCGATTACAAAGGAGGCCTTGATGGATTTCAGTCTTACAGAAGAACAAAACATGCTGAGAGATACCATCCGCAAATTTGTGGAGACGGAAATCCCTCGGGAAGTCGCCATAGAGATCGATGAGCAGGACACGTTTCCCCATGAGCTCTTAGATAAGCTCTCAGATCTGGGATTTATGGGAATTAACGTCCCCGAGGAGTATGGTGGGTTGGGAGGGAATATCATCGATGAGATCATCTTCTTCGAAGAGATATCCAGAGGTCTGCCCGTACTCGCATGGGCTGCGGGAAATATCATCCTTTACGGGAATGAAATCATAGGGACAAACGGGAACGAGGAACAAAAGAAAAAATACCTGCCAAAGTTAGCAAAGGGGGACCTGAAGTTCGCCTATGCCCTTACTGAACCCAATGCAGGATCAGATGCGGCAAGCATCCGGACCAGGGCGGAATTGAAAGATGGCCATTATCTGATCAATGGCAGCAAAATCTTTATCTCGGGAGCAGGGATAGCAGACTTTGTTGTGACCAATGCCCGTACAGCGGAATCAAAATTTAAAGGGATCACAGATTTCCTGGTGGATACGACATCGGAAGGTTTTAGCGCCAAACCCATTAAAGAT
>JAQYVK010000174.1 GCA_030145585.1 Desulfatiglandales bacterium
TGTAGGTTTGAGCCATAGATCCGGACACATCCATGATGAGTAATAAATTGTCTACCTTTTGAACATATTCTCCGGATTGAAGTTTTGAGTTGAGATCCATGGGATCGAAAGAAGCCTTTTGTTGTGGGCCGGCACAACTCAATAACAACAAACTTATACCAACACAAAAAACCGTTTTCGAAAATGCCTTCATCATGCTAAACCCCCCTTTCAAAAATCTTTTTCACTTCCAATGATAATTTTACTTTTAAAGTTCTCACCAAGCCTAGACCATTCGATGTTGTTACTGGGTCTGAATCAAGCCCTCTAAAGATAACTCCCCTTCCGATTGAAAACGAATAGAAGAAGGCACCAAAAGGTCACCTTCGAGGTGGAGACGTCCCGCTATTTTATATTCGATTTTTTCCTTTTCCTTTACGCCTAATACGCCCCTGACCACGTCCAGAACAGATGAATAAACAACCATTGGGACAACTGTCGTACCATAAGCAGGTATCTTGGTTTTCTGGTCTGTCACACCAGAGGCAAAGTGTTTACCATTTATTTCAAGTTCACAGTCTATGCCCTTTATATCTACTTCGATGTCATTCACATTCATTACCCGCAATTCGATTCTTAATACGGCCTCAAGAGCCCTGACTTCCTGGACCTGAATATCTATCACATGGACGCGGGGAGGTTCCAAATCCTTGCTGATTGTAGCGCAACCAAATGAAATTGAAATTAGTATAAATAATGAATTAAAATAATTAATATTTTTAAAAAATTTTCTTAAAATAAGATTAATTTCCATTTATCATCTCCTTTTCGAGAGATAGCCCTTTATACCTTATTTTTACTAAAAAGCATTAAAAAAATAACAATAATGACTTGATTTAGTTATTTTTGTTTAAAAGAAAGAGCATTCAACTACCGAAAAATGGGTCAAAGGGTGATGATCAAAAAATAGGAAAGATTCAAGGGGCAAAGGGGTGGACCGAGCAAACCACATCTGACATGCTCCCAGAAAAGAGAGAGTTATCAACATATCGACACGCCCAAAAGGCGAGAAGAACCCCGACCCAAAGGCCGGGGCTTCGTTATTTACCAAAAGGCAGGCTTTTCATTAGGCCTTCTGCCTGTTTCTTCAGATCTTTGGTGGCGCCTTCCGTTGACCCTTTACCTTTAAGTAGGTCAGCAGTGTCTGGAAGACCCCCTTCCAACCCTTTTTTAAGCATACCTTCGAGATCCGGAGCAAACTTTGGGGAAGAAAAACTCCCGGTGACCAGGACCGGCACGGTCACCCCGGAACGTGAACCCGTATCTCCCTGTCCCTTCAGCGTACCCACAAATTTGGGCTCGACCCTGAAATCCAGGGCTTCATTAACCAAGTTCGCCTTCCCTGATGCCAGCACACGAAGAAGCGGAGACGTGAGGGAGGTTTTGGATGTCTTTACGAGGCCGTTGGTGATCGTAAAGGGTGTGTGAAGCTCGGCAAAGTCTGTCCGGGGCTTTTTCGCTTCTTTCTCTGCGAGCCCGAATTTTGCTGTTACATTCCGAACCATCCCCGCCAGATCGATGCCAATAATGGCGCCGTCATTGAAGCGCAAATCGCCCTTACCATTCAGGGTCCGTTTGATCCTCTCCGGCTCATCACCGGTCATGCTGATCTCCACCTTGCTCTTCAAGACCCCATCCAAGATATCCTTTTTCATAAAGTCCTGGAGAAATGCCCCCGCCTGGATCCCACTGGCATCGAGTATCACTTTGCTCTTTGGGACATCTTTTCTCACGTCAAAGCTTCCTTTGATGGCCATTTGACCTTCATAGAGTTTGAGGGCCAGGGGATTTAAGTTGAAGAGGCCGTTCTTCCCCGTAACTTTTAGATTCAGGTCCTGGATTTTCACATCCTTTGCCTTGAGTTGTCCGACTCGGACTGCGCCGTCCAGGATCATTTTTCGAAGGGGTTTGTAGTCCACTTTCTTAGTTGTTTGCTTTGTACTCTCTGCCTTTTTCTCCCCGGCCGCACTTTTTTCCTCCCCTGGAGGAGGCATATAACGATCCAGGTCGATCTTGTCCAGCTTGAGATCGAAGGCAACGTCAGGCCTTGAAAAATCCTTTGCCTTAAGAGAAAAATTCAGTTTTGATTCATCAAGATCGAGTACCCCGTTTGAAACGGTAATATTTTTAGGTCCTCCGGCCAGATTGACTTTCAGGGCGACCCTGTTCAAGGCCTTGGGGTCTGTCGTGGTCACTGGAAACTCTTGCCCCAATGCCGTGAAGAGCTTACGCGGGGAGAATGGAGAAACTTGGATGGCCATGTCAAACTGCTGACGGGACGTTGCGTCCACGATTTTACCCTTTACACTTATATCCAGATCTGCCAGAGCCTTGAGGACCAAGTCCAATGGAATGGTCCCTTTACCCGGATCCTTACCGACAGGGCCAACTTTTCCCTCCAAAGAGATGGGCTTATCATCCAGTTTTGCGGATAGGGCGAGCTTAATGGGATTCTCCAGGGAGACCTCCTGGAGACGAAGAGTCAAATCCGATATTTTTCGGCTCGTCCCGTTGGTATGATCCGTATAAGTGATGAGGCCGTCGGTTATGGCAAACTCATTGATCGCAAGTGCCTCAATCGGAAGTCCTCCCTGAGGCTCAGTCTCCTTCGGCTTTTCTGCCTCTTTTGGGGATTTGTCGGGGGCTTTACCTGAAGTCTTCCCAATGCCTTCCCAGTTTGCTTTACCGTCCTTACGCTTCTCTAAAGTGATTATAGGGCTATCCACTACAAACCGTTTGACTTGTATGTTTTTCGAAAGAAGAGGCAGGAGTTTTACCCGGACCTCAAAGGATTTCACAGACAGAAGGTCCTTCTCTTCAAAACCTTCCGGATTTCCTAGATGTATGTCAGACAATGAAACGCCCACCCAAGGGAAAAGGGAGAGATCCAGATCCCCACCCAGGGTGAACGGTCGTCCCGTGGCCTCCGCTACCTTACTTTCAATCACGGGTTTGTATTTTTGTATATCCACAAACATGGGCGTGATGACTATGACCAGGATGACCAGAACAATCAAGCCGCCCACAACGATTGAGACCCATTTTATTGCTTTATTCATGATGCCACCTCCCCTTAAAAAAAA
>JAQYVK010000175.1 GCA_030145585.1 Desulfatiglandales bacterium
GGGAAAATCATCAATAAAATAATACAGGCGAGCATAGCCAGCCAAAGGGGAAGGATCCCGCGAAAGATCGTATACATGGGCACATCTTTGGCAACCCTCAGAGCTGTAACAGGTATGTGGTGGACACTTCGACTTTTAGACACTTGGACCTTTAGACTTTATTTTTAGGCTTCAGTCCCTTGCCACCGTTTACATTAGTGAAAATTAGTGGAGATTCCCGCCACAGGGCCGGCGGGCAAGAGTGGTTCCCCTGGCCGCCAAAGTTTAGCCCACCGCCGGTGGGCAGACGTCGGCGGTTTCATCCTTCGGTCTTAGAAACCCAACGAGAATAATGCCCAAGGTCGATAAAACGATACCCGCCCAGAATGCTGGACGATAATCACCTAAGACGTCAAAAACGAGCCCCGCCCAATAAGAACCCAGAGCAGACGCAAAGGCTTCTCCTATCCCTAATATGCCCATTATAAGACCAATTGATACAAGCCCAAAAGCCTCAGCGGTGATTGAAAATCTCAATACGGCCTGGCCACCCCACCCCACCCCAAATATAAAGGCAAATAGATAAAATCCCCACAGTTCACCAACAAAAAGCACCCATATAAGAGATAATGCCGTAGCGGCATAACTCATCATGAAGGCACTTTTGTTGCCCAAGGTATCGGCGGCACGGCCCAAGCCAACTCTGCCTGCCATGCTCGAGACCATAAGGACCGCAATGACACTAGAGGCATCTGTGAGAGAATAACCCACATCCTGCACATGGGCTGCAATATGGGCAAGGAAGGTAGTTCGGCAAAAACCAAAAATAGAATAGAGTCCAATGATGATCCAAAATCGACGGGTAACAATAATTTTACGGAGGATAATGTTGGGGTTAAGAGCTTTTTGTTGATGCGGCTGAATTTTTGGATGAGGCGGTTCCGACACCCCGTCGGGGAATTGTCCCACATCCTGTGGATCACGCTTCATGAAAAGCCCAGATATGACGAGACCGAATATGGCAATGACACCCAACACCCAATAGGCAGTTCGCCAGCCATAATTGAGAATGAGCCAACCGGCCAGAGGGACAATGATGAGTCCCCCTATCCCTAATCCGGCCTGAACAATCCCTGTCATGAAGCCGCGTCTTCGCACGAACCATCTGGCCATGGTTGCCATGATGGGTGTGGACGTTACGCTCAAACCGATGGATGTAAGGACACCATAATTGAGATAAAACTGCCACAGCGCGCTTACCTTCGACATGAGCAAATAGGATATTCCTAAAAATGAACCGAAAATGGTCACGACAATTCTCGGGCCCAGTTTGTCCGTCAGCCAACCTGTAATAATAGACAGGACTGCCATTACAAAAATACATAAAGAGTAGGCAAATACCGTATCCGCCCGGTTCCAGCCGAACTCTGTCAGCATTGGTTTGTAAAAGATACCAAATGTGCCGCTGATACCAAAACCAATCATCCATACGATAAAACCCGCGGCCGCCACAATATAGCCATAATAAAACAGCCCCTTTGCTGCACCATCCCGACCAGGTCCGTCTTGATTAATCAAATCATGCTCTCCTATTTATAAGGATAAGGTTTTAGAAAATCCAAAAAAAATCGGTTCGATCGTAAAGGGCCTCGTTTTCACTCTTCCGTATTCCGACTTCCACCTTCCGCCCTGTTATTACTATTCACCGTTCACTCATAACGCTTTGCGCTATTCAATACTAAAGTAGACTCCATGTAGACTAAAATGATCAAAGTCCTGCATTTCCCCTCCCATTATCTAAACGATATGCAGGGTAACATATAATAATCATAAGGAAAATCCATTTTGAAAATCTTCACATGTTTTTTGGCATGGGTGATGCAATTTGACACGCAAGAGACACGAAGACCGAAAGGGCAAACCCGTCGAAAGGCGGGGACGCAAAGCCACGGGTCTAAATCCTGAGCTAGCGGGACAGGACAGCCGGGCCGCCGAAGTCATTTTGAACGATGCCTTTGGCAGTTATAGCCAAAGGTATTTTTTTTCCAAGCATTACCTTTCTGATAAAAGGGTACGAACCGTTCTAATGACGCACGGCAGTAAAAAGTGGAAGTGAGAGCGACAAGAAGGAAACATTCAGAAAAATCAGAAATCCAAAACTTTAGAAGAAGGAGGAATTTTTTATGAAAGATCGGGTGATGCTTGGTGAAAAAGATTTTCATAAGGCAGTCTTAATTGTAGTCATTCTATTAATGACACTTGTCTGCCTCCATATTTTTGTGATGCAGACAGATGCAGCCGAAATGTCCAAGGGATTCAAGAGTGCCACCACTGCCGAGAATCCTGGTCTCATCCAGGTGGGAGATACTCGATCAACAACCCATCAGTACACGATCACCTAAACGCCCGATGGCGATGCAATCGCCACCGTGGGTACAATCCCCGTTGTACATGCCCGCTATTGCGGGTTCTTCCAAAAAAGCCTGCCCGTCAATGACGGGCAGGCTTCCTCCTCTTTTTTACCCTGAGGGCCGGGTGTAAAAGCTAATTTTTACAACCGGCATCGAAGGGCAACCTTTTTATCCTGAGCCTGTCGAAGGGCAGTCGTTATTCACATTAGTGAAAATTTGTGAAGATAAGTGGTTCTTTAACTCTGGTAGACTTTTATTTAATCACCAATCCCCAATTCTTTTAGCTTTTCCGGCAGGGGGACACCTTCCTTGCTCCAGCCGCGAAGCTCGTAATAATTGTCCAGAAACTCGTCGTGGCGGCTGACCATCTGCCCTTCTCCAGCCGCTCCGCGGGTCATCAAGGGCTCGGTACGCAGCCGTTTGGGAAGATAATCGTCGTTGCGGCCCTTCCCTTCCCGTAAGTTGAAGAGGCGTTCCAGGTTGATGATGCGATCCCCCACCGTATCCAAGTGGGCATTGTCGTTCAGTTTTTCCATGCCCCTGGCAGCGGCAAGCATTGGCGCAAGATGAGTTTGGGTCCAACCCCACGTTCCCGAAAAGGTGCAATTGATGCCGGTTTCCTTGAAAGCGGTGCCGTTCTGATTAAATATGACCACGTCAGGATAATCCTCGGCAAATCGGTCAGTGGGCTTGGGTATCGGGGAACCGAAAATGTCCTGTCCCGAGTAACCATAGCAGTGGCTGGCCCCAATGCTGGCGGTGGCATAATTGTAGCCCTGTGTTTTGGCTCCCCTCGGTTCGTAGGCGGGAAGCTCCAGGCCTTTGACATGAATGGCGAAGAGGTCGGTCCCTTGACCAATGCTTGCGGCCGCCCGCATGGTGCCTTCGGCCAGTTGATCCCCAATGCCTTCACGCATGCCTATTTTTTTGACCAAATCCACCATGGGTGCCGGGTCACCGAATCGAAGCTCCAGGCCGTCGGTATCGGAGGTGGAGATCAGACCCTTTTCGAAAAGCTCGTAAGCGAAACCGATAGAGACGCCGGTACTAATGGTATCCAACCCAAGGTCATCGCAGAGCTCATCGGCAGCGATGGAAGCCTCAATATCGCTGCTGTCGATTGAACCGGTAAAAGCCCAGATGCTCTCGTATTCGGGTCCCTCACTGTGGGCACCGGCATAAGGCCCTGAGGTCACGGTATGTACCTTCCCGCATCGTGCCGGGCAGGCATAGCAGCCCATATTCCCGGTCCGCATTTCGCGATATACCGCGCCATATACCTTTTTATCATCAACCAACTTCCCGTAACGGAAATTTGATGTGGGGTAAATGCCAAGGTCATTGGTAATATCCTGGGTGGTCGTCGTGCCCCATTCTTTGTGGTGCTTATACCCGTCGTTTTCTTGAATCATCTTAGCTTGCTCTTTGGCCAATTTGTTATAGGTTTCCGGATCCCCGAGATGAACGGCACGGGAAGCCGTTATGGAAACCGCCTTGAGGTTTTTGGACCCCATCACCGCCCCCGTCCCGCATCGCCCGGCAGTTCGCCGGTCGCTCACGATAGCCGCATAGCGAACCAGTTTCTCGCCGGCAGGGCCGATACAGGCTGTTCGCGTCTTCTTACCGTGTTGTTCCCCCAACCAGGCTTGAGTCTTCTTTGTGTCTTTTCCCCAGATCTCCCCGGCATCGAGTATCTGACAGCCATCCTCAGTCAGGTGGATATAGACCGGTTTATCGGCCTTTCCTTCGATAATCAAAAAGTCGTAGTCTACAAATCTTAACCAGGCGCCAAAATCCGCCCCGCAAACAGAGCGGGCATACCCCCCTGTCAGGGGGCTCAAGGTACAGGCCATCCACCGCGAAACAGCGATCGCAGAGGTCCCGGCCAATGGTCCACTGAGCATCAGGAGTTTGTTTTGCTCTCCAAGGGGATCAACCCCTGGGGCCAGCTCATCGTAGAGATAGCGTATGCCATAGCCTCGCCCTCCGATGAAATCCGCCGCCACGGATTCGGGTACCGACTCCGTGGTCGTCTTCCTGTCTGTTAGATTGATCCTGAGAAATCTTCCGGTGTTCAATGCCATGTTATCCTCCTTCTAAAATATCCTTGACGTTGCCCCCGCCGTGACCGGCGTGGAATATGAACTTAATTCGCTTCGCTCATAATTGGAATATTGGAATACTGGAAAGATGGAATATTGGGGATTGGCCTCCGGCTTGTAAATCCTACGGCTCGGAGAAGCAATCGGGATTTTGGCCTATTGGAAAAATTTGTTGTGGCCATAGGAGGGAACATTTCAAATAATGAGGGTCCTCCTTTAAAAACAACACTCCATTATTCTATTATTCCTTGTGCTTGGCAAAAACATCTTGCCCTGTAAAACCTTCTTGATTTCATATAGTTATACAAATTCCGAGTCCCGTAATTATAGTGCCTCATGCATCGGAATCTGTAAGAACACCTTACCCACCACTGATGACATGGGCTATGAAAAGCTCATCCCCGTCCGCCACCGGCCGGGTGAATTCATTTGGATGAATTTGAGACTTATTAAGATAGATGATGAGTTCACGGCGTA
>JAQYVK010000176.1 GCA_030145585.1 Desulfatiglandales bacterium
GCTCCCTGACTACCGGAGTCGCCGAATACTTTACCTGCACCATACCCTACGGCTGCGCCCCGGGCGGCTCCTCGGCCCGCCCCTCCCTTCTTGGCCTCTTGCTGGGGCGGTGCCTCAGTCGTCGGTGGCGGTTGCATGGGATCGAATCCGGACTCGTTCTTGCCCCAGGAGTAACACTCAAACTTATCCTTTTCCATCTGGTCCTGGCTCTGACCCTTGGCCGGATAGATGACGGGCTCCTGAGCTAAGGCGGGCCCAGCAAAAAATGTTGCAAGAAATATGAACGTCGCAAGAATGATAGTCGTTTTCATGGTTATCCTCCCTTTATAAAAATTTCAGGTTCCTTCTGTTAAATTAAAGAATATTTATGGTTTTTTCCAGTCCCCAAATTGCTCAAAATTTGAGGAAAAATCCCATCTTACCTTTACTCTTTTCCACCTCATCCCGTCAAGACATTATTCAACCGGCTCCCATTCACAACATGGCGTGTGTTTATTGTACTTGACACCAAAATATAATTTTTCTAAAATCGCTTTCTTTTAATGATACACTTGCCAATTCGTTGATATGTAGGAAAGGAGAAGATCCCATGAACATCATAATGAGAGCCATTGTCGCTTCGGTTGTTGTATTACTACTTTTGTGCCCATTAGCAAATGCCGAAGAGACCTCGGGGGCCAAGAATTGGGAGTTTGAGCTGATACCATTGTACCTGTGGGGGACCGATGTTAACGGGGACATGACCGTGAAAGGTGTAACCCAATCTATAGAGATCCCCTTTGATGAGATCTTCGATAGCTTGGAAGCTGCTTTTTCGATCCACTTTGAGGCATTGTATAAAAAGAGGTGGGGGTTTTTTCTGGATTATCTCCATATCGACATCAAAGACTCAGCGACCGCCCCAGGGCCGTTCAAAGCCAATATCGAGGCGGATTTAGATTATAAGATGGGTGAACTGGGAGTAATTTTTCGATTCCACGAAGGGGGCCCTCACATACTGGAGGCTCTGGGCGGTGCCCGTTTTACGGATTTGGAAACAGGAATCGTGATTTCAGGCACCCCCCCTCCACCCACCCAGGTCATTTCAGCACAGGAGAAGTGGTGGGATCCCATCATTGGGCTACGCTACAAATGGCAAATATCCAACAAATGGAAGTTCAGTCTGAGGGGTGATGTCGGTTTAGGCTTTGGGGCAGGGGACACCTCTGATTCTACCTGGAATGCTATCGGCTTGATCCATTTTCAGCCCTGGAAGCACGTAGGATTTGTTGGTGGATACCGGGCCCTGGATGTGGACTACGAGACCGGGAGTGGCACCAATAAATTCAAATACGACATACTGATGCATGGACCACTCTTTGCTTTCACGTTCCACTGGTAAGGACACCCTTTGGATGCTCAAATTACAAGTTCCCCATAATGTGACTCGAATACGAGTAACGTTTTTAATTTTCATTCTCGGCATATGCCTTCTCCTATTCATTCACCGGATACCCTGTTTGGCCGGAGAGATCGTAAGCCAGGTCGATGAGCTTCAATCCGATACTGAAGATGTGAAAAGTGCTTCCGAGAAAGTCTTAGGGGAAGACTCCCGCATCGTCCCTATCCCGATTCCTATTTCCAACCCGACAATCGGGACGGGACTCGCTGCTGCACTCCTGTACCTTCACCCAAAGAAAACACCTGATTCCCCGACCACCACCACGGGAGTATTCGGGATGTATACCGATTCACAGAGTTGGGCAGTCGGCGCGTTTCATGACGGCTATTATAGAGACGATCGTCTTCGATTTCGTATCCCCGTCGTCTATGGCGAGTTCAATCTCGATTTCTTTGGGGTCGGGAGCGATTCGCCCCTGAGAGAAAACCCTATAGAATATACCGCGGTAACCAGCGCTTTCATCCCGCGATTGTTACATGAACTCCCTTGGGAGAGTTGGTATGCCGGGGGCCAGTACACATTTCTTAATGTAGATGCCAAGTTCGATATCTCAGGTTTGATCCCCGATGCCCCCGAGATGGGGGAACAGACGCAAACCGCTGGTCTGGGCCTGGCTACGGTCTATGATTCACGGGATTCCAATTTCTGGCCTTCCAGCGGAAGTTGGCTCGATTTGACCGCAACCCCATACGGTGAATATGCAGGGGGTGATTTCAACTACTTTAAAGTCATCACCAAGTTTGCACAATATTTCCCGATCCGGGACACCTTCACGTTTGTGTATCGCCTCGACGGACAATTCATAACTGGGGATGCACCGTTTTGGGACTTGTCCCGTATCCGTCTCAGAGGGTACCCGGGCGGTCAATTCTTAGACGATATCGCCGTAACGGCGCAGGCGGAGATTCGCTGGAATTTTTACAAGCGCTGGACGGCCCTGGCATTCGGTGGCGGCGGTCGTATTGCTGATGAGATCGATGAACTAGGGCGTGCCGATACCAATTATGCTGGAGGCGGAGGTTTGCGCTTCATGTTGGTTGAAAAGCAAAAGCTCTTTGTCGGTATCGATGTTACCTATGCGGAAGACGGAAATGCCTCATTCTATTTTCAGGTAGGTGACTGGTTGTCCAATTAAAGAAGACGAAGCACCAGCAATTCTATGAATAGGCATCTGAATCAAAAGACAATAACGCCAAGGTGTTTTTTGTTAACACATGTATTAAAACCGATAAGCGAAAGAAGCTATCAGACTATTCATGTCGTCAAAATTGGTTCCAACATCAACGGTAAGATGAAATTTTTTAGTGATTTCAACATTGGTTCCAAAATTCAGATTGGTCGGATTTACCGGGCCTTGTAACACGTTGAAAAAAATCGTATCGTTACCGAGAGGTATTGAACCGCTTACTTCACGTTTTGTGTCCCAATAGGTTCCTCCGACCCAGACCGTCAATTTCGTATTTCCGATAGGGCCGTTCCAACCGGTGCGTATAGATGCGACGATGGCGTCAACTTCTTCGTCGAAAATGCCGCCGAGATCGGTAAAGGTATAGTTTGCCGTCCCGGCCAGAAAGAAATTCTGGTATCCAACGGCAAGGGCTAGACCACCCCCGACGGTCGGACCATCCACGGTACCCTCTAGATCCAGATCGACCGGGATGTCAGGCGCAGGGCCGGGTCCAGGTATAGTAAACTGAACTTTGACTCGCGAATCACTCTCCGTATACCCGGCAAGAAGGTAGAGATCGAGAAAAGGCAGAATCCAAGCGTCAAACCTTGCCGTTACATTATTTACAGTTGATGTGGTATCTATGGCGAGGTCGATCGGCACCGGGACCGGATCGCTGTTTAGTCCGGCTTCGACGTCGGTCACCTCAATGTCGCGCTTGAGTATCAAAAAGTTGATGCCGGCGCCAAAGGGTAAAGGCAGTTCGTATCCCCGTTTTTTCGCCTCCTCGCTCATAAAGGGCAGGAAGGAGGACCACCTTTCTTTCTCCTCCTGTGATTCTGCAGTAACGGTTGAGTCGTTGGATGCGGCTAGGTAAATCGGCCGGTTGAGGGCTTGGGGCTCAACCGAGGCCGATGAAGACGCAGGTGTCATCAGGTAGTGGTGGTTGTTCCGCCCTTGGGTATCCAGACTTTCGTCAAAGCGGTTTTCGGTCTTATCCATCGGCAGTGCCAGACTCCTCACATTGAACAGGTCGCCCGGTCTTCTTTCGTCCTCAGACAAAAATGCGGACAGTTCAAGAACATCCATGGACACAGACTGCTCTTGAGACCAGCAGGGGGCCGTTTCTACGGCGATCAGGATAAGGAAAAGAAGGAAAACTTTTTTCCCCATTAGAAACCCTTTATTTTTATAAAAAATCAATAATTTCAATTTATTAAGAGCAGCTTTCCTGGTCCTTGCTGCTTCGTCCTATGCAGGAATTAGCGTTGGGCAATTCAGTTAGCACAAAAATCATGAGAAGGGCAATAAAACAGGGATACCCGAATGCCGGTTGTAGATCACTCTATCCGATGAGACAATTTAAAGTTTCCAGCCGACTCAACCCCAAGGACCACGTCACTTGCATCACCGTATACTTTAAGCCAGGTTTCAACCATCTTCTTGGTTTCGGACCGCAGATTTTCCTCATTCTCATTTGGGTTCAGAAGTAACAGCTATTACCATCTATTACATTGAATGAACCCTATTTCCTTTTGATTACGATCTGTAAGCTCAAAAAATGGTTCCTTTAAGGTTACGTATAATATACACAACTTTTTTGGGTCTATCAATTAGTTGGGTTACTTGCCATATACCAACATTTACAGATTTTTTAGGGTCAATCCGAGATTCTCAAAAAGAATAGCACAATAAATTGATGATAATTATTCGTCATATTCTTTTTATAGCCCTCGTAAACAAGAGCAATCTCAGATTGTTCTTGTTTACGAGGGGACCATGAGATTTTAGTTGAAAGTCATAGATTCCTATCCTATTTTCAACGTCTCAACCAAAAGACAAGAAAAAGGAGGCGGAATCTATGACTGTAAACAAGTTTATACGAAAATTACTCAAATTTAAAGGTCTATTGGTCACTGATTTTCAGTTCAAATTTAGAGATAAAGAATTGAATCTCTGGGTTAAACATCATAAAAATGGTTGCCTGTGCCCCCAATGCAAACGTCGAGGCCGCATTGTTCGAACCATGGATAACTATAGGGTATGGCGTGACCTTCCCATCTGCGGGTGGTCTGTTTTGTTCTGGTATCACCCCAGAGAGATTTTTTGTCCCACCCATGGTCGAATCCAAGAAGATTTCCCTTGGGCAGACGCCTATGCCAGGGTAACTTATCGTTTTGAGTATGTTATGCTTGTTTATTGCCAATTAATGACCCAAAAAGCTGCTGCGAAGATATTGCATATCCCTAAATCAACCCTTTCGGATCAGCTACACCGTAGCATTAAACGCATCCGTTATGGTCACAAGGTTCGAGGTCTCAAGACCATTGGGATTGACGAGATCTCCTACTGTAAGGGGCATAAGTACGCTACCATTGTTTACGACCTTGACCGCTCCTGCGTAGTTTGGGTTGGACAAGGAAAAGGCCGGGAAACCATAGACCTATTCTTTAATGAATTTCTCAGCGACTATCAAAAAGGTAAAATCAAATGGGCAACATGTGACATGAGCCGGGCTTATATAGGAGCTATCGAGGATCATTGTCCCAATGCTACCCTGGTTTTGGATCGTTTCCATATCGTTAAAGACCTCAATAAGGCAGTTGATGAAGTCCGAAAAGAGCAATGGAGGTTGGCCTCTGTCGATGAGCGTAAAGCTTTAAAGGGGCTTCGCTGGCTCCTGTACAGGCATTCTTCCAACCGCTCCAAAAAAGATACCCGAACTCTCAATTCCTTACGCAAAGGCAATCGCCGCATCCATCGAGCATGGGTATTGAAGGACGAGTTTGAACAGTTCTGGGACTACAAAGCTCCTTGGGCTGCTGAGAGATTCCTTAAGCGCTGGATCACAACAGCCCTGAAAAGTCGGTTAGAGCCCTTTGGAGAATTTGTTAAAATCCTCAGAAAACACATGCGTCGCATCCTTACTTTTATTGGAAGCAGATTAACCAATGCCATAGCAGAAGGGTTAAATCGGATCATTAGAATCGTAAAAAACCGTGCAAGCGGATTTCGGTCTCTACCTGCTTTTACTGATATCATTTTCCTTACTGTGGGTGATCTCGATATCCCTGCTCAAATTCCTTTAAAATTTCGTACATTGTAAATTGGGTGAAAAACCTTTATAAAAAGGTTTCTAAGAGCTTTTTGTTAGTTGAGACATTCGGATATAGCCATTTTTTAGTATACTATCCGTAATCACAACCTCAACCATTTGACTTTGCAATCCTAATCTTGGCTAAAATCAACCTGAAATAAATGAAAAGCTAATACCTAGATTATAAGATAAAGTGAAGTCAGATATATCGCAGGTTTTTGAAGTGGATGATATTTTGAACTTGTCGGAGGATATCACAGCCTCTGAGCGGCGGGGACTCGAAGAAAAAAAGGTGTTCTTTCCTCGGCTCCGAGTTGATTCTTCTTATCGTAACTTAAATTTTATGTATTGGATTTTGTTTCGTTTACCAACATAATACTTATTGGTCATTAGTGTTGGAATCACATTGAGGAAAATTTACTAGGTTGGCATCTAAGACATGTCAATCCCAGGTGAACTTGATAGCGAAAAGGGGTCCGTGCATCAGAATGTCGTATTTAAACTGGTTGATCCCACTCCCGGTCTCATAGTCCACATCCAGGGCCCTATACCCACCGATGAAACCCACATGCTTCCAGGGTTGAAAATCGATTAAACCGATAGCGTTCCATGTCGTGTCAGAGGTGTCCCCTGCCCCAAAACCCAGGCCGACATCACCCCTCAGACTAAACTTCCATTTATCGGAGATTTGCCACTTGTAGCGTAGGCCTATGATGGGATCCCACCAATTTTGGTCTCCGGCAATGGTTTGGGGAATTGGATCCGGGACTCCGGTGATATTTATTGTAGCTTCCAAATCCGTAAAACGGGCACCGCCTAAAGCTTCTAATATGTGCCGGCCGTCCTCGTGGAATCAAAAAATAACACCCAATTCACTCATTTTATTCTCAAAATCCACCTCGATGTTGGCTTTGAACGGTCCCGGAGCGGTCTGTGACTCTTTGACATTGATATAATTGAAATCCAGAAAAAATCCCCACCTCTTTTTGTACAATCCCTCAAAGTGAAACGTGAATGCAGTCTCCAGGCTGTCGAATATCTCATCAAAGGGGAGTTCTACAGACTGGGTTAGACCTTTCACCGTCATGTCACCCTCCAGACTGGTCATCCACAAGTACATTGGAACCAACGTAAATTCCCAATTCTTGGTCCCCGGGGTCTCTTCAGCATATGCTAATGGACATAAAAGAAGAAAAATAACGAATGCTGCGACGATAGCTCTCTTTCCCGTTTTCATGTGATCTCCTCCACCTTTACATATCTTGTTAAAAATGGACCCCTTAACCGTAAAGAACCCTTCCTTTGATCTGGTTTCTTTATTGATGTATTTTGAACCTATATATTGTTTAGATTCTGCGCAACTAATATCTGGCCTTTCTTGATGGCAAAGGAGGTTTCGATTACGGTTACAACACTTGCTGAAATGACGATTTTGCCACAGAATAGGTTTTGGTAAATAGTCTTCAGTTTTTTTCTATCACCCAAAACGACCCATTTATTTGGGTAACCTTAAATCAACTAATTACTCACGTTATATCTGGAAGTCATATAAGTATATGAAAAAGATTTAACAGCTTTTTGCGGATTAAACTGTTGCGCCTGCATGATACTCCCCACGATATCTCAGTTCGGCTCGTGGTTGTCCCAGATCGAAACGATTGGCGGCGTCCCATAGGATCTTCAGGCAGATGGCCGCCGAATCCCTAGTTTTTTCATACGCGACTGCAACGTGGTTCTTTTGAGTCCGAGGTGTTCGGCTGCACCGTCTTTTCCACGGACTTTCCATCCGCACTCCTCCAGTACGCTTATGATGTGTGCGCGTTCAACGTCTTGGAGATTTTTGCTCTGTCGCTCGGTTGTACTGGGGGAAATATCCGTGGTTCTTTGACGCCCCGGGAAGGCGTCGTCCAGTTCGAGCCTCCCACCCGGCGAGAGTATCATGGCGCGCTCGACGATATTCCGAAGCTCCCGCACATTGCCCGGCCAATCATATGAGATCAGGGCATCCATCAGCCGTTTGGGGACTGTTTCGATTGTCTTCCCGAGCCGGGTTTGCAGATTTGTGATGAAGAACCAGATGAGTAAGGGAATGTCACTGCGGCGTTCTCGAAGCGAGGGAATTCTGATCGGAAAGACGCCTAATCGGTAGTAGAAATCAGACCGGAACGCACCCTGCTCGATCAGCAGGTCGAGGTCCCGGTTGGTCGCTGCGATGACCCGGGTGTCCACGGTCCTCGTGGTCGATGATCCGAGCCGCTCGAATTCGTGATCCTGCAGAACCCGGAGCAGCTTGGCCTGGAGCTCGATGGGCAGATCACCAACCTCGTCAAGGAAGATTGTGCCTTCGTCTGCCAGTTCGAAGCGGCCGATCTTCCGATCCACCGCACCGGTGAAGGCACCCTTTTCGTGTCCGAACAACTCGCTTTCTATGAGCGTGGCGGGAAGCGCCGCACAGTTCACGGTGACCAGTGGACGGTCTTTTCGCCCGCTCTGCTGGTGGATCCTGCGGGCGATGAGGCCCTTGCCGGTTCCGGTTTCGCCCAGTATGAGGACGGTCGAGTCTGTATGTCCCACCAGTTCCACCTGATGGAGAACGGTTCGGAACGCGTGACTCTTGCCGATGAGATCTGCATCTTCGAAGGAGATTTTGATCTCCTCCCGCAACGTGACGTTCTCGGCTTCGAGGTGATCCTTGAGTTTCCGGATCTCGTCGTAGGCTTGCTGCAGCGCGAGGTCCGCGCGCCGCCGTTCGATGGCACTGGCGAAAACGTTTCCCACCAGCCCAAGCTGTGGCACGATGCCCTCCAGCCACGACCCCGGACGGTTGACCGTGCTCAACGCTATATAACCCTGAAGACCTTGATCGGCCACGAAAGGCGCCCACACAATCGACTGGATGCCGATTCGCTCACACGTTGCCCGCTCGATTGCTGCTTCGGGAGGAAAGTCTTCCAGATCGGAGATGAGGAGAGGTTTTGCCTCTCTCAAGCGCTCGGCCAGCCAGGGATATTCGTCAGAGAGAACAGAACCCCGAAAGTAAGGGCCGTCGACGGAGCCGGCGTCCCACTCGTGACTCACCGTCATTGCCGATTTCTGCGAATCGTTCCACTGAAGGAGGGTGCTCAAATCAGCGTCTACACACTCGCAAATTCGTCCCAGGGTCTCATCGATCTCCTCATCTACCTGTTCGGGGGGCACGTGGACAAACTTTGAGGCGACGCCGGCGACAACTTTTTCGAACCGTCGCAATCGGTCCGCCTCCACCTCTGCCCGCCTGCGATACAGGGCGTTAAAAAGAACTTCACCGACTGCACCGAGACACTCGACTATGTCATCCGGCCAGACCTTGGGATTCGGTGAGGAAATCGCCATTCCCTCCGTGTGAGATCCCAGGTCCCGGTAGAGCCAGAAGACCGCTGCCACGGTGCCCATCCGCCGAGTGTGCTCTCGATACTGCGGCAATTCATCGAGATCCTCGAGTCGACTGTAAACGAACGAACCCTCGCGGCAGAATTGAGCAACCATCTCCGGGCCGGGAGGGGGGTTGGTTGCCAAGCTCTTGTCCCTCGCGGGTAATCGACCCCACACGCGAAGCGCGGGCGTGAGATTGCCCGACTTTGAGATCCCTCCCAACGAGACGGCCTCCACACCAAAATATTCTCCCATCCTCTCCAGGCAATCATCCACCGCCGCGTCGATTTCTTCACCCCGAGCACCGACGAGCCGTGCCATGACCTCCCGCACCAAGCGGTAGAATCGTGAGGACTCACTGAGTTCCTTCGTCTGGTCCTTCATGTTTGAGGACGTACGCCATATTGGCCGAAATGTCAACCGATATGGCCGAAATAATAGCCCCCTGGCCGAGATATTGGCCGATAAGGCTTAATCTTCCCGCGCGGCTGTTAGACATCATCGATAAAACTTATGCGATAACAATAGGATAGCCGGTATATACAGGTGTGTACATTCGGCGGCACGCATTTTGCCATACCGTTCTTATCATGGAAATCCGCATCGACATCACATCCGAAGGCCCCGAGACCGTTGTTTACATCATCGGCCGTCTCTCCGGAGCCGCCGTCGCAGAACTCAGAAAAGCATGTGATCCGATCGAGGGTGTCTATTTATTGGACCTCTCGAACCTATTGCTCGCCGACGATGCGGGAATCAACGTCATCAGGAAGCTGTGCGAGAAGGGAACAGAGGTTCGCGGGGCGTCACCGTTTATTCAGCTCCTTCTGGATAATGGTCGGAGAGGAGACGGCTAGTGAGGAAAGAGAGGAATCTTATGGAGATTGTGGAGAAGGAAAAATCATGAACATCATTCGGAAATTCGAAGGCGATGGTGACTTCGATTGCTTGGCAAGGATAAATCTTCTCTGATTGAGAGAACAGAGAAAGGCCAACACTAGGGTCAACTTTTAAAATACGAAAAAATAGAGGAGGCCTGAAAATGAAATCAGGAAATTTCGGTAAAAGCTCATTACTAAAATACAGGTTGCTGAACAGAATGGTTCCATTCTTTTTATCGGTTGCCGTGGTCACACTTTATAGCCTGCCGGCGGTGGCCCAGGAAAAACAGGAACAGCAGGATGTATCTCACGAACAGATAGAAGAATTCAAAGAAGTAAAAAAGGCGGCTAAAGATAAAAGGATAGAAAAGGCCGTCAAGGAAGATGCGACCGGAACCGACCCGCGCGTATTTAATAATAAGTGGATGCCTTATTATCGCTACACGGAGTTGGAAAATGGGCTGATACAGCAGGATTTGACCGCGTTCGGCACGTTTGGCTTCAACGATCGACTTGGCATGTTCTATGAGTTCCCGCTCGCCCAGTACCGTGATTTCAGCGATATTCCGGGAGTCGCACCAGGCACCGATGCCATTGGCCTGGGAGACATGGATCTCAAGTTTTTGTGGAGACCGGAAACATTAGAGTTTAGCTACGGTAAAGAAGGGAAAAAAAGCGCTTCGGTAATGCTCGGTACAGATTGGTTACTTCCCACGGCAACCGATGATGCGTTAGCCGGTAATGCCCTCTTGTTCGCACCGATAGTGGCTTTTGTGTTCGACATGCCTCTTCATGGATTTATCGCCGCGTTGAACCTCTACTACTTTGATGTTTATAAGAAAGACTCCGCCCCGGAAACGTCACGGTTCGTCGGAAAATGGTTTTACATGCAGCCCCTGACGAAACCGGGCCCTTGGTGGGGAGGGTTATTTTTATTGCCTGAATTTCAACCGATCTACGATTTCAAAACAAGCGATTTTTCCGCATGGATTGGTGTTGAACTCGGCAAGATGATGGCGCCGGGCAGAATCCTTTATATCAAACCCGGCTGGGGTATTGACAATTCAGAACCTACAGACCGAAAGTCTACCTTTGAGGTTGGGTTCCGGTGGTTTTTCTGATAGGGCTGACTACCCTCTCATCGGGAGGGGAAACCACACTTGTTTAAGAGACCATCAACTAGGCCTCAAATAAAGGAGGAGGATATAATGAAAAAGAACCCATTAATCATCATATCAGTAGCCTTGTTGGTTGCGGGAGTCGCTATAAGCTTTACTGGAACCGACGCGGTTGCTCAGCAGAACAAACGCCCCAATTTTCTCCTGATCGTCGCCGATGACCTGGGTTACTCGGACCTGGGAAGCTACGGGGGTGAGATCAACACACCGGTTTTGGACAATCTGGCGAAGAAGGGCGTCCGCTACACTGATTTTTACGTGTCTCCAACATGCTCGGTCACCCGGTCCATGTTGCTCTCCGGAACGGACAACCACGTTGCCGGCCTGGGTAACATGGGCGAGCTTAACGCTCCGAACCAGGTGGGGAAACCCGGATACGAGGGCGTCCTCAACAAACGCGTGGTTACGGTCGCCTCGTTGTTGCGCGACAACGGCTATCACACCTACATGGCCGGCAAGTGGCATCTGGGTCTCAAACCGGACCAAATCCCGCACGCCCGAGGTTTCGAGCGTGACTTCTCGCTTCTTGTGGGCGGGGGGAGCCACTTCGACGATGGGTGGAACATTAATTGGCAGTACCCGAACGCCCCGTACACAGAAGACGGTCGCCCTGTGGAGAAGCTGCCAAAGGGTTTCTATTCCACGAAGGCCTACACCGACAAGACCATCCAGTTCATTGAAGAAGGCCGCGGGGATGACAAGCCCTTTTTCGCCTACATG
>JAQYVK010000177.1 GCA_030145585.1 Desulfatiglandales bacterium
TCCGTGTCCTCTGCAGGACCCGTGGTGTAAAGCTTTAAAGTAAAATCGCCCGCATCAATCACCTTTTCCTTTTCAAATGTCTCGGTCGGCTTAATAATCAATTCAGGGATGTGGCTCCATGTACCAAACATTTCGGTCCAATTGACGTATGCCTTTCCCATAATCTGAATATTATTCGCTGTTTCCTTTGCGGTCAAGATGGCAGCGTCAGGGGCAACGCCAGAGAAAAAATCGATCGATGACCAATGGTCGGAATGACCGTGAGAAAGGATAAAGAGTGATACCTCTCCGGATGTATACTTCTTGATCTGCTCCCAAAGAGCTTTCCCGTCTTCATTGAGAAATGGGACATCATAGACAACCACTCCCATCTTTGCGGTTTCAAAAAAGATATGATTCGACCCCCAGTTTTCAAAAGGGGTGGTGTACATGTACAAGACATCTTCAATTATTTCAATTTCCGACATATATGAGCTCCTTATTAGAAGCCATCTCAAAAATGCCAAATAGAACGATCTCTATGCGTCCTGCTGTTCTGCTGAAAGCCGCTTTCAGCAGAACAGCTTAGATGACTTCCCGACCGATGGTCGAGAATTCATCACGGCTTTGCGCCGTCCTTGACCTCAGACCATTTTTCAATTTTTGAGATGTCTTCTATATTTTTGGGTTTTGCTGACACATCATGATAAAAGGATGTGTCCAATCATATTTTTGTTATGAGCTGATATTTAATTCAGCGGAAAGGGGTGAAACGATGAATCTAAAGAAGGGGATGGTTTTGTTTGTCGTGGGATTTGTCCTGTTGTATTTTATGTCTGGGTGTGTACCAAGTCGTGCTAAAATCAAGAAAACACGGGACGTAACTCTTCAGGATATTGTAAATGACAAAGATAAATATGATATCTATTACGCAGGTTCGTCTTCTCGACCCATTGGAATTCTTGTTGATCCGAAAAATGACGGCCTCGATCTGGTGGGCGACAAATGGATGAAAGCCGAAGATGAGGGAACGTTGTCAAGTCTTCTGGAGGCTGTCCAGGGCTTCTCTCTCAACACGATTACAGATCGAAGTGATGGTAAATTGTTTGGGTATTTCTCAAAAACAAAATTTACGGTATCCTCGCGCCCTAACAGAACGTCGGGCTACAATCCTCTTGCAAAGATTGTCGATGAGAACACGGTTAATGTGGATCTTGTTCAGTGGGTAGATTCCTTGCCGGCAATGTATTAATCTCAGACGGTCTGGTTGTAGTAGAGCCCACGGAAGTGGGTATGAAATAGGTGAAGATTTTTTTCACCACAGAGACGCAGAGGACACAGAGTTAACAATATTTTTTCGTTTGTCCCGCCCCGTGCGGGACAAACGAAAACCATCAACCCTTTCGGGTAATCAATGAACCATTTTTAAGCATGTGACTGTATCTTGCCCTTATACAACCCCACATGGCAGCGTTCTTTTTGCCCATCGCTGTCTCCCGATGGGCAAAAAAAGAAAAACACTCCGTGTGCGCGCCTGCCGCGCCGTAGCATTCGCGAAGGCGGGTGCCTCTGTGGTGAAATAATTTATTATGGATACGTTGCCGAAATAAGAATCCTAAGGATTTAAGTACTTTTTAAGATACCGTGCGGTATGAGAGCCGTTCGGGTTCGCAAGGATGTCCAAAGGTGACCCTGATGCCACGACAGATCCCCCTTCGTCACCCCCTTCCGGACCAAGATCGATAATGTAGTCCGCTTCCTTGATCATCTCCATATTATGTTCGATAACGGCCACAGTGTTTCCTTGATCCACCAATGCCTGTAGCACGTCCGAGAGTTTTTTGATGTCTACAAGGTGCAATCCGGTGGTGGGTTCGTCCAGGATATAGAGAGTCCGGCCCCGAGAGGTCTTGGCCAATTCCTGGGCGAGCTTGATGCGCTGGGCCTCGCCTCCTGAGAGAGTTGGGCTTCCCTGCCCCAAACGCAAATAACCCAAGCCTATGTCGCGAATGACCCGGACGGCCCGGCGAATGGAGGGTACGGCGGAAAAAAAGTCCTCAGCCTCATCAAATGTGAACTCCAGAATTTCAGAAACATTTTTCCCTTTGTATGTGATGTCCAAAGTTTCCTGGTTAAATCGACGGCCGTCGCAAACCTCACAGTGAACATACACATCCGGAAGAAAACTCATCACGACCTTTATGGCGCCGTGCCCTTTGCAGGCTTCGCATCTACCCCCGGAGACATTGAATGAGAAGCGACCGGGGAGAAAACCCCTGGTGCGTGCCTGTGGCGTCATAGAAAGCAGTGTCCTGATGTGGGACAAAAATCCCACATAGGAAGCGGGCACGGACCTGGGGGTCCGACCTATGGGGGTGTGGTCCACCTCGAGGACCCGATCCAGGGTCTTCCAACCATAGATGTCCTTGCAGAGTCCTGCCCTGCTTTCCTGTTCGAGAAGCCTATTCCGTATCCCTTTATACAAGGTCTCTTTGAGTAGGGTCGATTTTCCGGATCCGGAAACACCCGTGACACAGATGAGGGTGCCCAAAGGAAAATCCACATGGATGCCTTTAAGGTTGTTCTCTGTGGCACCCCGCACCTTCAAGCTGTGCCGTTTGTTATGGGGCCGAAGCCGGGAGGTCAACTTGTGTGCCCGCCCGTTAAAGGATGCACCTGTCACTGAAGTGGAGACCTTTTTCAAGTCGGCAAGTTTCCCTGCCGCAACCACACGGCCACCTCCTTGGCCGGCACCCGGTCCCAGATCGATGATATGATCTGCCCTCCGTATGGTCTCCTCATCATGTTCTACCACCAAGATGGAGTTGCCCCGAGTTTTGAGCTCTTCGAGGGCGTCCAAAAGCAACCCGTTATCCCGGGCATGGAGTCCGATGGTGGGCTCATCCAGGATGTAACAGATGCCGGTCAGGTTAGAACCGAGTTGGGCGGCCAGACGAATACGTTGGGCCTCGCCACCTGAGAGGGTATCACCACTGCGACTGAGAGAGAGGTAGGATAGACCGACCCGGTTCAAAAAGGAAAGTCGTGTATGGATCTCCGCCATGATGGGTTTTGCAATAAGGGCTTTCTCCCCTTTAAAGGAAAGTCCTTTGAGCAGATCCTGGAGCCGAGTTGCCGGTTCCCGAACGAGGTCCCAAAGGGAATACCCCTCTATCTTTACGGCCAGGGCTTCTTCAACCAAGCGGCTCCCACCGCACCTGGGACAGGTTTCATCCCGAGTTTCATTGATACGGCCCAGACCGTCACACCGGGGGCAGGCGCCCTGTTTACTGTTAAAAGAAAAGAGACGGGGGTCCAGGGCCTGTAGCCCGATACGGCATGAAGGGCAGGTACCCCGCAAGCTGAATATCTCCTCTTGTCCACTGCTTCCAATGATGATCAAGCTCCCATCACCTTCTGCCAGGGCCTCTCTTACTGTTTGTTCGGAACCGCGCGCAGGGAACTTTCCCACGATCAGCTCAATGGTATGTTCATGGTACCGGCTGAGGGACATGCCTTTTTTTATAGATACAAAAGAACCATCGATTCGGGCCTTGTTGTAACCCTTGAGTAGGGCACGGTTCAGTATGTCCTTGTGGAAACCCTTGCGGCCCGCCACTTTCGGGGCCAGAATCGTGGTTTTCTTTCGGGCATGTTGGTTCACAATCTGAGTGATGATTTCTTCCTGAGACTGGGCCGTTAACCTGCGACCGCATCCAGGGCAATGTTGAGCCCCCAGTTTGCTGTAGAGCAGTCGGAGGAAATGATAGATCTCAGTAAGGGTCGCCACGGTGGATCGACGGCTGGCATGGCTGAACCGTTGTTGGATGGCCACGGTGGGAGAGAGTCCGGAGACCGAATCCACCTCAGGCCTCTCAAGGATTTTCACATATTGTCGAACATAGGGCGCGAGGCTTTCAAGGTATCGGCGCTGGCCTTCGGCAAAGAGGATATCAAAGATGAGGGTCGACTTGCCGGACCCGGATACGCCGGTAACGGCCACCAGTTGTTGTCGGGGAATGGTCAGGCTGACGTTCCTTAGGTTGTGAGCCTTGGCACCCCTTATTGATATGACAGGGGCTTTATTTGAAACTTTTCGGTGGGGCCTTCGGGATGCCTTTTTTGGGGCGCGCAACCGTCTGGTTCGGGATAAGTCCTTTTTAAGGAATCGCCCCGTATGGGATCCTCGTGTCTTTACTAAGGTTTCCGGAGGCCCGGTTGCCACCACCCGGCCTCCTTCATCGCCCCCCTCGGGACCCAGGTCTATGATCCAGTCCGCAGTCTTGATCACGTCCATGTTGTGTTCAACCACCAGAATCGTGTTACCTTTTGAAACGAGTCCCTGGAGAGCTACAAGGAATGTCTTGATATCGTCAAAGTGAAGCCCTGTGGTCGGTTCATCAAAGATAAAAAGTTGGTTCCGGCCGGTCTTTAAGTATTGAGAAAGTTTGAGCCTCTGGGCCTCACCCCCTGACAGCGTATTGATGGGTTGGCCGAGCCGCATGTAACCAAGACCCACCTGAACCAGAGGCTCCAACGGCCGGGTGATCTTTGGCCGGTCTTTGAAGAAGATCATGGCCTGATCAACAGTCAGATTGAGGATGTCGTGGATGTTTTTACCCCGGTGAGTCACTTCCAAAACTTTTCCCCGGAAGCGCTTTCCGTCGCAATCGGGACAGGTGATATATACATCCGAAAGAAACTGCATCTCCACCTTTTCAAAGCCGACCCCTTTGCAAGTCTCGCAACGGCCGCCCGCCACATTGAAAGAAAAATGACCCGCCTCCAAATGCCTTGAGCGTGCGGCACTCTGGTCGGCAAACAGTTTTCGAATGGGATCCATAGCCTTGGTGTAAGTGAGGGGATTGGCCCTGGGTGTTCGACCAATGGGCCTCTGATCCACCAGGAAAACGTCTTCAATATGCTTCAGTCCACCTATGCTTTTGTGGAGCCCCGGTCTGCCTTGAGAATCCCCCATTTTTCGTTTGAGACCCTTATAGAGAATCTCCTCCACCAGGGTGGATTTTCCGGAACCGGAAACCCCCGTGAGACAGACGAAACACCCCAAGGGAATTCGAACATCCACGTTTTTTAGATTGTGCTCGGCTGCTCCTTTTATGGTGAGCCATTGGCCGCGACGGGGAACTCGCCGTTTTTCGGGAAGGGGAATGATTTTTTTACCGGTCATGTACTGGCTGGTGAGGGACCCGTTGGCCTTTGAGGTCTGTCCGAAGTACATAACCTGACCTCCAAGCTCTCCGGCCTTTGGTCCGAGATCCAACATGAAGTCGCTCTGCCCGATAATGTCAGGGTCATGCTCCACCACGACCACGGTGTTATTGAGATCCCTAAGGCCTTTGAGAATTCGGATCAGTCGGTGGTTATCTCTGGGGTGAAGTCCGATACTGGGCTCATCCAGGACATAGAGGGTGTTGACCAGTGATGAACCAAGTGCAGAGGTCAAGGCCACCCGCTGCACTTCACCGCCGGAAAGGGTACGCGACTGACGATCCAGTGTGAGATAGCCCAACCCCACATCTTGAAGATAACTGATTCGGTTGCGGACTTCGTGCAGGACGAGGCGACTCGCCTTGTCGATAGAAGGAACTTGGAGGGATTTAAAAAACTCACTCACCTCCTGGACACTCAGGGCATAGAGCTGCCCTATATTGAGATTCCCGATTCGGTAAAGGAGTGCCTCTTCCTGGAACCGGGTGCCCCCGCAGTCCGTACAGAAAGAAAAGTTTCTGTAACGGGAGAGGTAAACCCGTACCGGCATTTTATAGGTCTTGGTCTCGAGCCATTTGAAAAAGCCCCGTACGCCATAATATTCGCTGGTGCCATCGATGACTGCTGTTTTCTGGGATTTTGAAAGGCTGCGAAAGGGGACACGAACCGGTATCTTTTTCTTTCTGCAGAAGGACATCAGATCATGGTATTCCATACGCCCATGTTCACGGTTTCCCCAAGGTTTGATAGCCCCTTCTTTGAGAGAGAGGGAGGGGTCAGGAATGACGAGATCCAAATCAATATCAATGGTTCGGCCGAAACCGCGACAGGTCTGGCAGGCCCCCACAGGGCTGTTAAAGGAAAAGAGATTGGGAAGCGGCGTCATGTAGGAGATACCGCAGGGCGCACACTCAAGCCTATTGCTGAAGGCAAGGTGACGTTTCGGTTTGATCCAGAGATCGAGTCCCCCTTCGCCGAACTGAAAAGCGAGTTCCAGGGAATCCATGATTCGTTTTTTATCTGAAGCCCGCAGGAGGTTGCGATCCGCTACCACATGGAGGATCTTCCCTTTACCTCCCGGTTTCCAGTCTTCCAGTTCCCTGATTTGACCCGATTGGTAGAAACGGCTGAATCCCATCCGGCCCCATGTCTTGCGCAGTTGATCAGGCGGAATGCCTTTTGTGGAAACGGGAAAAGTAATCACAAGTTCAGATTTTTCCGGGACATCTTTTAGTTGCTTCCAGACATGTTCCGGACTTTCTGTAACGACCGGCTTGCCGCATTTTTTGCAGTAAAGCTGCCCTAATCGGGCATAGAGCAGTTTCACATAGTCTGTGAGTTCTGTCATGGTACCCACTGTGGAGCGTGAGGTGCGCACGGGGTCTTTTCTATCGATAGCAATCGCGGGCGGGATGTTGTCGATGCGGTCCACCTGGGGGCGGTCCATACGGTCCATGAACTGTCTCGCGTACGGAGAAAAGGTCTCCACATACCTGCGCTGGCCTTCGGCATAGAGGGTGTCGAAGGCAAGGGAGGACTTTCCAGACCCACTAACCCCTGTGACCACGGTGATCCGGTTCAGAGGGATTTCCAGGTTCAGGTTCTTGAGATTGTTCTGGCGGGCACCGACGATGCGGATGGCATCATGGTGCGTCATCTTTTTCTTAGGCAAGTTTTAAATGAAACCTCGATTTATTTTACAGTCTGTTGAGATTTGATTAATATCATAAACCATCAGATTAGCTGATGGTCTATGCTTTGCTATGGGGAAAGAGGGTTTGTTTTTTCTCTCGCCCTTTCCCCTTCAATGCCGGTTGTGAAAATTAGCCTCTACAACCGGCCGCTCTCGATGGTCGCTTGAGCACACCGCCTCCGACCCGGAGGCCGGACTCAGAGAAAATAATTGTTTTTGGTCTGATTCGTTAAGAGGGAGAATCAGACCAACCATCAGTCCCTTTCGGGAAATATGGATTAAGTTGGAATTCCCACTTTCGAGAGCCTCAAGGTCGAACGACACTCAGGAATTCAGATCAAATACACTCTGGGAACTCTGTGAGAGGTAAAAAGATCTTTTTAGGGCCATGATTCAAGCCATCCTGTTTAGGGTTGGCGGTTGACATGGCAGTGCTTCTCTTCCCGTTATTGCAAAACAGGTTCGGTAAGAGAGTATGACATTGTGTCACGGTGCATGTGGGCAATCAATGAAAATATGACTCCTCTCCAAGTTAGTTGGAGAAGAGGGTCCAAGGATTCAAGGGGTCAAGGATTCAAGGGGATTTTACCCGCCAAAAAAACGGCGGGTAAAAAGCGAATCCGACACACGAACGGCAGATAAATATCGAACCCGCCAAACTAATGGCGGGCAAGTATCGATCAAGGAATGTCGAAGGATGAAGTTTTTCTCCTTCGATATTTACCCGTCTATTTTTAGGACGGGCCAGTTCTATTTTGTAAATTCCTGACCCCTTGTATCCTCTGGGATCAGCCCCACTCGGTTGGAGATTACAGATTTATTGGACTTTAATTAACTTCAACCAATCGGGAGATGATCAAAAAATATAAGAATACATGAAAAGTTATATTGAGGAACCTTTCGAAAATTCGATTAAAACGAATAGTCAGGTGTTATGTCACCGGTTTCCGGCAGACGATCTGTGCGACGGCTCTCTGAGGGTTTTCGAGGATTCCTTCGAAATAGTGCAAAATATGCCATTCCTTGAACGATGCCTTCAATTCTCCTCTTTTGAGTAAGTAATCGGGATTGGAGGGTTTCCCAAATTTGGCTTGTCCGATAGTAAATGTTTCATAGATGAGAATACCGTCTTGCAAGAGAGCCTTTTTGATACAGGGAATCAGGGGCCGATGAAGATAACGAAAAACAAGAATGGCACCATAGGCATTTTCATATAGGGGATTGATGCCTTCCTTTTCGAGATCCACTCGCCATATTTTGACTTTAAGACCCGCTTGTTCGGCCGAGCTTTTAGCATGGTTGAGGTCCTCGACCGAAAAGTCACATAACGTCACGGGGAGCGCTTTTTTTGCCAGGAATAATCCATTATGCCCTTTTCCGCAGGCCAGATCCAGAATGGGACCGGTTTCCGGCGTGAACAGATCTGAATGCGCTATGAGCAATGATGCGGGTTTGTTCACCATCTTTCTGATTCGTTCCGAAAACCTTCCCCAAAGCGGGATGGTCTAGCAATGCTATGAAGGTAAGATTGTGATTTTGAGGGAATGATGGTGTAAAGCTCAAATGACAAAATCCAAATGTCAATTAAAATCCAAAATCCCAATGTCTCAAAAAGAGGTAAACGGTGAACAGTGATCAGAAAGAGAGACAAATTAACTATCACGAAACCACGAAATCAGAAAAACACGAAAAAGAATTAACCACTAATCTACACTAATCGACACTAAAAACCAAAAAGCGGTAGAAGAGTCGAAGAGGAGTCGGTAGGATTGTTTAACATTCCCGCGTTGCGGGAGTTCAAGATTAAGAATCTTGAACATTGGGAGTAGGCCTTTGAAGAAATAATGAACAAGTTCTTTTTTCTTTTGAGGCCTTCTCCCTATATGCTAAACAATCTTTTCATCACTGTTTGCTGCTACTTATATCCGGGTGATCCTGTTAATCTGCGTCCAAAAAATTTTCACTTTTCGTGCTTTCGAAATTTCGTGGTTTCGTGATTATTTGTTTTAAGTTTTGGCATTTGTC
>JAQYVK010000178.1 GCA_030145585.1 Desulfatiglandales bacterium
GTGGTGACGTAGGTGTCGTACGCCTGTACTTGGATGTCCTCGAGGACCCCAGCGGTGGCGCCTTTTTTCATAGGAGCCGCGTAAGTCCCACCCATCACGTCCTGCATCCGTTTCACGGCATCCGGGTTGGGATCGATGGACAAATAACGGATCCCGCCGGAGATGGAGGCGTTGGCCTCCCTGCCCTTTGCTGCGCCGACGGCAAACCATGCGACATCCACCCGCCCTTCAATCAGGAGTTGGGCTCCTGTCACGACGGTCGCGGTGGGCACCATCTTGACGTCGTCCCATGTCAGGCCGGCGTTGGCCATCATTGAGGTGGAGTTATACCAGACCGCCAGATGGGCCCTGTACTCCCCGGCGACCCGTTTGCCGCGGATATCTTGAAGGGAGCGGATGCCGGAGTTGGCCCGCACCATGGGAGCCACGCGCAGCACGAAGAGGACGGATACGAGCCGCAGATTGGGTGTCGGTATGAATGGCTTTAGCCCGCGAAAGGCCATCCGAACGTCGTTGCTGTTGTTAAGCCCCAGTTGCAACTCTCCGGCGTTGATCAGGGGAAGGAACGTGCTCGAACCGGAATGGGGTTGCACCCGCACGGGAACCGGCAGGTTCTCACTCAGTACTTTCGCCGTGGCGCTGCCGGCGGCGTAGTAAATTGAGCCTTGAGGGTTCGTGCCGAGACTGAAGCTGCGTGGCATTTTCTGACCCAAGGCGGGAAGGGCCATGAACGAAAAGACGATCGTTGTGACGAAAATTAAGAACAGGAGCTTTTTCTTTTGGATAGCCATGGTTGATCCTCCTTCTTGATTGGCCGATGTGGATGGGAACGGCCATCGACCGGGACCGGGCGGTCCTGGCTTGAAATGAGATGAATAAGAAGTTGTTTTTAGATAAAATGAGTATAGAAACAGTGGCGCTCATGTGTCAAGGGAATTTGTTTTAAACGGAAGCCCCAAGGATTTGGCAGTGGGGCTTTGGTATGGATATGATTGAAATCATAGGAGCATTCGTTTTTTTAGAATATCATGTGCTCGTTATCGAAGGCTTAAGGCCATTGAAATAAAGGAGACTCATTATGAAAAAGACATTTTTTATCTTCGGGTGTGTATTCACTTTATTGGCAGGGGGGAACCCAACGGCCAATTCTACTCAACATTATAGTTCCAGTTATAAGGGTCAAGAGTATCGAGAGATTAAAAGTTTATCGAATGAAGATATAGATGAATTGCAAAAAGGCAAAGGATGGGGGCTGGCGAAGGCGGCAGAATTGAACGGTATGCCAGGCCCGCTACATCTGCTCGAGATGAAAGAGGAAATCAAACTCTCTGAAGTGCAAGTGAGTCAAATTGAGCAATTATATGAAAAAATGAAAAAGGAAGCGATTCCTTTAGGGCTGGAACTCATTATCCTTGAAAAAAAACTCAACGAGGCATTCGCCGACAGGACAATTGACGAGAAAGGGTTGAAGAGTCTGCTTGAACAGGTTGCCAATACTTACATGGCGCTCCGGTATGTTCATCTTTCAGCCCATTTGAAAACACCGAGTATTTTAACGCCTTCTCAGATTGAAACCTACAATAAGTTGCGGGGCTATTTTTCAGATGATCCCTGCAAGAACATCCCTAAAGGTCATGATCCCGAACTGTGGAAGAAGCATCATGATTGTCCATAGATAAGAATATCGTTGCTTTAAATGGAGCCGATAATACAGAAAGACTAAATACCCCTGGAACGGTGAAATTTTTCCACTTCTATTTTTAGCCAGTCAGGCCAAAATGTTTCATGGATGGGATAACTGGCATCCAAGGCCTGGAAGGAGCCGTCTCCGGCGACCTCCCTAATCCTTTCGAGGGAATTATATTTTACCTCATCCACCCCTACGAGTTTGGCAACGGTTTTATTTATCTCATCTTCTGATTTGTCATAGGGATTATCATCCTTAAAGGCCCGCTGAGCGGCAAGTTCGTGGAGGCAAGCGATGCCGCGATGCCATTCTTTAAAGGAAGGGAAAAACATAGCGCCATAGGATATCCAGAACTCTATGAATTTGGCACCCGCGTTGTAAACCACCCAGACAGACCCCCCCTCACTCACACTCCCCCTTACAATGCTGTCATCTCCCATGGCAATGTTTTTATTTTTAAGTAAGGAATCGATGCCGCCGAATTTGAGCCCGACCTCTTTAGTTCTTGTCAGTCGTTCACCTTCCTGGAATGTCCTTACGGCCTGGGGAAGTTTTATCAGGGCCGGGAATAAATTTTGATCTAGTTTTTCTGCCAGGCCCACGGTAACCCCCCACCCCGATTCCGGGTTGGGAATCACGACATCAGCCCTGGAAGTTTTATAATGATCGACGAGTTTGAAACCGAGTTGTCTCCGAATCTGAAATATCTCTTTCCCTCTGAACAGTGAAGCCACGTTGCCGAAGTAGACCCCCTGAAATATGTCAGGCATCATCGGCTCTTCTCTCAATCTTTTTGTCTCTATGCCGGCGGACGAACAAATGGTCATCTCCGCGCCATCATACTCTTTTTCAATGGTGCCCCCCAGTCTTCTATGGGAACAGGATTCAGAACTTGCGACAAATGCGCCGTTAATGGTTCCATAACAGAAGGGTTCAAAGGCCTTGGAATCATTCAATGTGATCAGAAAGGTTTCTTTACCGTCATACACGAGAGCCGTTAATGCAAAAGTTGCCCGACCATCCAGTTTATCCACGAGTTTTGCGCCCGCTTCAAAAGTGAGGCCTTCTTCGGTAATGTATTGGTGTAACAGAGCGCCGATAATTTCGGTTTTGTTGCTTGTCTGAAGGCTATAACTCTTTTCGAGCTCAGCACTTAGATCGTCCGCCTTAATAAGATAACCATCCAAAGTGATTACCACCTTGTATTTCGAAACATCCCTCGGAAAGATCTCTATCGGCTCGGCGTTTATCTTTTCGGCAATGGCGCTTTTGGTGTAGCCTATATTTCCTATAGCGGCGACAGGCTCAAGGTCCTGGAAGGTATTAATCAAACTATTGTCAATGACTTCCGCGATTCTGCCCAAGCCTTTATAAATATAGATCCCTTTTATGTTTCCAATAGCTATACCGGTACTGGCTTTGCCTCTATGTTGACAAGCGCCCGTAGCCAAAAAGGCCTTACTAACCAATTCATTATCATCTGGCCCGTATATACCAATGATACCGTCCATATTGATCCTCCCATTTCAATAAAAACCAAAATTGCATTTTTCCCCAAAAAATTGGAGCATTCCTTAACATCTTGTTACCATGATTTGGCGTGGCCAATATAATGAAGCGCAAAATGCGTGTCAAGCGAATACATTTTCACGGGTAGGGTTTCGGTTCAAAAGAGGCGCTCACTTCCGAACCCCTTCATCCACTGCTTGACACTGCGGCGACCTTTCCATATAATTTATTGATAAAAAAAGAAAAATCATTCTAGTCCTCCTGTCCGAAAGGATCAAGCTATGATTCTATAGGACGCCACTGTTTTGGAGTACAGGCCATGAAACTGTGTCCAAACTGTGATCAATCAGTTGCCGAAGAAATCACCACCTGCCCATCCTGCGGGAGCGAAATAGGAGAAGGGAGAAC
>JAQYVK010000179.1 GCA_030145585.1 Desulfatiglandales bacterium
CATCGCCCTAGGGCATCCCTTGGGGTGCACCGGGGCCAAACTGACAACCCAGCTCATCTATGAAATGGCGGAGAGGGACCTCAAATGGGGTCTGGTCTCCATGTGCATCGGATTCGGCATGGGGGCGGCGGGTATCTTTGAAAGAGAAGCCTAAAGTAGGGCTCATAGGGCATATCGTACAATCTGTAAAGGTTTTACCCAATAGTCTGTTTTATTGGTCCGATTGGTTTTATTGGTTTTATTAGTTCAGCTTGTTTTAAACAAATCAGACCAATCGAACCAATTAAACGTTTTACTCTATGCGCTCTGCGCTACCTGTCCGCCATAGCTTCAGCGACGGCGGATGCGCAATGCGAAAAACCGAAAGGGGGGTGATTAAATGGCCAAAGAAACGCTTTTTAAAGGAGGAGAATTCCTGCTCAAGGACGCCTTGCCTGAGGAGGTGTTTACACCCGAGGATTTCTCGAAGGAGCAGCGGCTTATCGCTCAATCGGCCGAGGAGTTCGGCGTCGGCGAGGTCGCGTCCAGAAGGGAGGAACTCGAGGACCTGAACCCTGAACTGGTAAGAGACCTGTTAAAAAAAGCGGGGGATCTGGGGTTTCTGGGTGTGGACATGCCGGAGATCTTTGAGGGGTCGGAGTTGGATAAGATAAGCTCTGCCCTGGTCAACGAATTTATCAGCCAGGGGGTGAGCGGGTTTTCGGTGGCCTATGCCGTACAGACGGGCATCGGCAGTTTACCCATTGTCTTATTTGGAACGCCGGAACAAAAGAAAAGATACCTTCCCAAGCTGGCCACCGGAGAGATGATCGGCGCCTACGCCCTGACGGAACCGGAACATGGGTCCGACGCACTGGGGGCAAAAACAACGGCGGTCTTATCTGAAGACGGCAAACATTATATCCTGAATGGTCAAAAACAATTTATCACGAATGCAGGCTTCGCAGATCTATTTCTAACGTATGCCCAAATTGACGGCACCCAGTTTACCAGTTTTATCGTCGAGCGCGACTGGGACGGTGTCTCTGTCGACGAGGAAGAGAAAAAGATGGGTGTCCATGGCACCTCCACCCGTCCCGTTATCTACCAGGACGTGAAGGTCCCCGTTGAAAATGTCCTCGGGGAGATCGGTCGCGGTCATGTGGTGGCCCTCAATACCCTCAATGTGGGCAGATATAAGCTTGGTGCTATCGCGGTCGGTTCCTGTAAGCTCTTGATTGCAGAAGCCGTGAAATATGCCAAAACAAGAATCCAGTTCGGAAAACCTATCTGTGAATTCGGCCTGATCAAACACAAAATCGCAGAGATGGTGGTTAAGACATATGTGGTTGAAAGTATGGTCTATCGGACTGCGGGTCTCCTTGGTTTGGCTTTAGAGGGAATCGATCCGGCAAAAGAGGATGCGGGGCATAAGACCGGTGAGGCAATAAGAAAGTATGCCTTGGAATGTTCCATCAACAAGATCTTTGGTTCTGAAGTCATGGATTTTGTAGCCGATGAGTGCGTCCAGCTTATGGGGGGGTATGGTTACATTCAGGACAATCCTATCGAATCGGCCTACAGGGATTCCAGAATCAACCGCATCTGGGAGGGGACCAATGAAATCAACCGCCTTTTAATTGTGGACACGCTCATGAAGGCCGCCTTGAAGGGGGAGCTCCCCCTCTTGGAAGAGATCAAAAAGGTGACGGGTGAACTCCTCAGTTTAAGGCCCGGTATGGCCGAAGAGGAGGGCGTCCTTGCAAAGGAAAAGAATATGGTCGCCATGTCAAAGAAAATTGGACTGCTCTCTGCCGGCGCTGCAGCCCAAAAATACATGGAGAAGCTTGGAGGGCAGCAGGAGATTGTTGCCCTGATCGCTGACATTATTATTGAGATTTTTTCAATGGAGAGCGCCTTACTCAGGACTCTGAAAAAGGTTGAAAAGGAGGGTGAGGATTCTTCACAAATACAGCTGGCGGCCACTTGTGTTTATGTCAATGATTCATTCGCAAAGGTGGATCTCTTGGCACGACAAATCTTCGCCGCGATTTCCGAGGGCGAAGAACTCAGAACTCAGCTCATGGCACTGAAAAAGCTGGCACGCCACACGCCCATCAATACCATTGCCCTTCGGAGGGAGATCGCTGAGAGCATCATTCCGGTTGCCAGATACCACTTGACAAAAGTATAGTAAAAACCATCCCTAAAAGGATCTTTTTCCCTCTCACAGAGCACGCAGAGGGCCCAGAGTTTATTTGAGCTGAATTCCTGAGAGTCGTTAGATCTTGAGGCTCTCGAAAGGGGGAATTCAGCTCAATTTGCCCTCCCGCTAGCGCAGGGAGTCAAAATCATTTGAACGACTCAATTGGATCGAAAAAAGCCATGGGTCCCGAGGGGACTGATGGTTTGTCTGATTCGGGAGACCTGTCCCGCTTTTAAGCAGAATCAACGAATCAGACAAAAAAAAATTGCACTCTCAGTGTGCTCTCGAACGATCCCGAGCATGGTCGAGGGAAAGCGACCAACGGGAGCTGCCGGTTGTAGAGGCAGACTTTCACAACCGGCTTTGAAAGAGAAAGGGCGAGAGAAATACTAAGCCCTCCTTCCCGCATCGCATGGCTTGGACCATTAGAGTAGCTGAAAGTTTATGGAATTATTTGACGAGGATTCTAATTTTACAACATAATAAAGTTGCGGTCTGAAACATTTAGGGTTATATTACAACGAGAGGGTCTATTGAGGCCCTCTTTTTTAGTGGCCCACACCGTTTCTTATACCTGCAGGAATAAACGCAGAAGGTATCTTCCTTTTTGGACCACGAGGCTGAAAAAGATCGGATGAGGGACGATTGGAAGTATTAAGGATTTTTTAATGAATAACAACATTCAATACTTAAGAAATATCGGGATCAGTGCCCATATCGATTCAGGAAAAACCACCCTGACGGAGAGGATCCTTTACTACACGAAAAGGATATTCGCCGTCCATGAGGTCAAGGGAAAAGATGGGGTGGGCGCCACAATGGATTCCATGGACCTGGAGAAGGAGCGGGGCATTACCATTGCATCTGCTGCCACCTACTGTGAATGGAACGGACACAGGATCAATATCATCGATACGCCCGGGCATGTGGACTTCACGATCGAAGTGGAACGATCCCTCAGGGTGCTTGACGGTTCAATATTGGTCCTCTGCGCGGTGGGGGGTGTTCAATCCCAATCTACCACCGTTGACCGGCAAATGAACCGTTATAAGGTCCCGAGGGTGGCCTTTATCAATAAATGCGATCGAGCAGGAGCGGACCCCTTTCGGGTCGTGGATCAGCTTCGCCAGAAGCTCAATCACAATGCCGTTCTTATGCAGATTCCTATTGGGCTGGAAGGAGACTTTGAGGGTGTCATCGATCTGGTCTCTATGAAAGCAATCTATTTTGAGGGGCCCTTCGGGGAAGATGTGCGAACTGATGCCATTCCATCTCAGCACATCGAGGAAGCTAAGGTAAGGAGAGAGGCGTTGCTGGACGCGGCCTCTCTGTTTTCCGACGATTTGACGGAAGCTATCCTTGAAGATGAAATCCGTGAGGAACTGATTCATGAGGCCGTCCGGAAAGGGACCCTCTCAAGGGAATTGACGCCCGTTTTCATAGGATCGGCCTATAAAAATATCGGAATCCAGCCCGTGCTCGATGCGGTATCAGAGTATCTCCCTTCCCCAGAAGATGTGGAAAATATTGCCCTTGATTTGGATCAGGGAGAACAAGAGGTAACTCTTTCTACGAATCCTGACGACCCCCTCGTGGCCCTCGCCTTTAAACTGGAGGTGACTCCATATGGTCAACTCACCTATCTCCGGGTATATCAGGGGTCCCTCGGTAAGGGGAATGACCTGATCAATACCCGGAACCGGAAGAAGATCAAGGTGGGAAGACTCGTCAGGATGCACGCGGATGAAATGATCGACATCCCGAAAGCGGGGTCGGGGGATATCGTTGCCCTTTTCGGTGTGGACTGTTTCTCAGGAGACACCTTTACCGATGGCCGGTTGAACTATACCTTGTCTTCCATGTTTGTGCCGGAGCCCGTCATATCCTTGGCCGTTTTCCCCAAGGACAATAAATCCACCACAAAAATGTCTCGGGCTCTTAACCGATTTATTAGGGAAGACCCCACCTTTCGCTCACGTGTGGATTCGGAATCCGGGGAAACCATTATTTCCGGGATGGGGGAGTTGCATCTCGAAATTTATGTGGAAAGAATGAAGCGGGAATTTGAAGCGGAGGTGGATACGGGGAATCCTCAGGTCGCCTACCGGGAGGCCATTTCCCGAAAAGCCGACTTTGATTATATTCATAAGAAACAGACCGGGGGGGCGGGTCAGTACGGACGTGTCGCCGGTTTTATAGAACCCTCTGAAGATGGGAATTACGAGTTCTTAAACCAGATAAAAGGGGGCTCCATCCCCACGGAATATATTCCAGCCGTGGACAAAGGGTTCCAATCCTGTCTTATTAAGGGCCCTGTGACGGGGTTCCCCATCCTCGGGATGAAAGTAACGATCAATGACGGGCAATTCCATGCCGTCGATTCCTCCGAGAGGGCCTTTCTCAAGGCTGCTATCGGCGCCTTTAGGCAGGCTTATTCCAAGGCCCGCCCTCTGATCCTGGAGCCGATCATGAAGATCGCCGTAGAGTGCCCGTCAGAGTTTCAGGGAAACGTAATGGCTTCGATCAATCAGCGCAGGGGCTTGATCATGAGTTCCGCGGAGGATGGGGTGTTCACGACCGTAGAGGGGGAAGTTCCTCTCTCGGAGATGTTCGGGTATGCGACCACTCTACGGTCCCTCACCCAAGGTAAAGCCGAGTTCACCATGGAGTTTTCTCGATATTCAAAGGTTCCTGACTCCATAAAGGAAGACCTGAAGACCACCTTAGCAAAGAAGGCGAAAGGAGGGAAGGCGTAATGAAAGATTTTATAGAAGTCAGCCCTTTGAAGATTCTTGAAGAATCTCCAGGGAAAGAATTGGGCCGCGGGAACCTCGGGGTACTCATGTCGCGGGCCGGCGTTGGAAAAACAGCCTGTCTCATTCATATCGCATTCGATAAGCTCTTCCGTAAAGAAAAATTGGTCCATATCTCCCTCGAGGACCTCCCTGAAAAAGTTTCCTCTTATTATAATGTTCTCTTTTCAGAACTGGTCAAGGCCCTGAAATTGGAAAATGAACAAGAAACCCGAATGATCCTGGAAGGAAACAGGATGATTCTCGCCTACCTGAAGCAGAGTTTCGAGATCGGGCGGCTACGGGAAAACCTGAAAAGCCTGGCGGAAAATGCTGCGTTTTCTCCGGACATCCTGATTGTGGATGGTCTTGATTTTGAAAAGGCGGACAGGGGACTTTTTGAGGGCTTCAAGGAGATCGCCACCCAGTTTCAGGTGGAGGTCTGGTTTTCGGCCCTCTGCCACAGGCATATGACCGAAACCAATGAGCGGGGAATCCCTTACCCTTGCAACAACATTGATGATCTTTTCGGAATTATTATTCAATTGCAACCCACCCAATCAGGTATCATCCTCAAACTGTTAAAGGATCAGGACGGTAGACCCAAGTCCGACATCCAGGTCAAGCTCGATCCTATAAATTTTTTGGCAGTGACACCTTAGTCTGCTCAAATAGTGTTTTTCATTCTGATGGTGTGAAGACGCGCTTGCCCGCCGTGCAGCCAACCCCAATCCATTGCATGATCAAGGATCTCCTGGGGATCCCTGGAGAGATGGTCCATCATGACTATTGCGAGAAGGAAGACTTCAGGACTGATGAAGAAGTAAGGGAGTTTGTGAAGCGATCTAGTGTTGCGTCCCAGAAGTAAGTAGCATTATGAATTCGGCATCAGGGTGCGGTGACTATTTAAAGGTAATTCTGGGACACAACACTAAGCATTGGAACATCGGGACCCACAGCAGGAAGACGGATTAAAAGGTTAGAACTGCCGGGTAATCATATAGGCATTGAGGGCCAATAAACTTTCTTTGACTTGGGATTCCGGGAAAGAATTTAAGATACGAGACGCCTTGTCAATGTATTCTTTTGCTTCGGATCGTATCTTTTCAAGGACACCATCGTTTCTGACAATGGAAATCATTTTTCTGTAATCTTCATCATTAGCCTTTTGATTTTTAAATTGATCCTCGAGCCTTTCGATTTCAGTCTCCTCGAGATTGGAAAGGGTATAGATGAGTGGCAGGGTTATTTTTCCTTCCTTGAGATCCTTACCCACAGGCTTGCCAAATTCCTCCTCACAGGAGATATAATCTAAGATGTCATCCATGAGTTGAAAGGCGATTCCCAGGTCCATACCGAATTCTTCCAGGTCTTCTACAACTTGTTTTTCCGCTCCCGCGACGATGGCCGCACAGGCGCAAGTAGAGGATATGAGGATGGCCGTTTTGGAGATGATAATCTCCATATATTCCTCTTTTTTAATATGCCAATTATGAGTGTGGGACAACTCCATAATCTGACCTTCAGTCATTCTTAGTGTGGTATCCGTCAGCATTTTTAAAAACTGAAAATTTTTACAGTCCACTGCCATGGCAGAGGCCATCGAATAGAAATAATCCCCGCTCAGCACCGCGGCTGAGCTTCCCCACAGGTGATTGGCTGATGGCTTTTTTCTCCTCAGGTCTGCGTTGTCTAAGACATCGTCATGGAGCAATGATGCCGTATGAATGTATTCAAAAATGGTTGACAATTTGTAGATATCCGTTCCCTTGTAACCGCACAGTTCACTCGAAAGCACGAAAAGGAGGGGCCGGAGTCTTTTTCCTTCCCCTAGAAGTGAATGATTGCCGATATTATTCATGAGGGGGATACGACTGCTGAACGTCTTGCCCAGGGCCTCATTGATTTTCTCAAAGTGGTGGTTGAATTGATTTAATAAACTGTCATCTGTGTGCATATCGCATGTCCAGGAATTTAAAATTTATCTTGCTTCCCCCTAATGTACGCCCAGGTCAATACTCAATCTCAATTGTGACCCGGAAAGGGGTTATGCCGGAAGAATCTCTCTTTTTTTTACGCCATTTTTCAGTTTAAATATATCGTCCCACCTTTGTCAAAGTAAAAAAGCCCCCCTGAGCACCAATACGGTATCATCTGCCATTCGACAGGCTCATGGCCCTGAGTGGCCGGTTGTAAAGGCTAATCCTCACAACCGGCAATCGAAGGGCGGCGTTGCTCTCGATCGCTCCACCCGGCGGCGTATTGCTCATACGCCTCAGTCGTCGCTCCTCGGCGCCTTGCATCTAATACCGTATTGGTGCTCAGGAATACATTTTAAACTGCCAATTCCTTCTTAATAAACCAATTAGGTGAAAGATACGGAAGAATCGCAGTGCCGAGGGCCCACCTTTTCATGAAAATAGAAGGCATTTTATTAATAGAAAAATAGTTATTCTGACTCCTGACTCCTGACTACTGACTCCTGAATTCTGAATTCTGGCTAAATTATTTCTCCGACTAGGTCGTACACATGTGCTTCCGTTATCCGCACCTTTTCAAATTCCCCCACCCTTCCCTGCCCTTTGTTGATTAAAACCTGACCATCAACCTCCGGGGCCATTCCTTGGGTCCTTCCGGTCAACAATAAATCCGTTTCCTGACTGACCCCTTCGTTCAGAATTGTGACCGTCTTACCGACCATCATTTGATTTTTTTCTTTCGAAATCCCTGCCTGGAGTTTCATCAGGGCATCAAGCCTCTCCTCCGCCACCTTTTGCTCGACCGCCTTCCCCAGTCTTGCGGCAGGTGTCCCCTTCTCTCGGCTATATATAAATGTACCGAGATGATCAAATGCCGTTATTTTAACAAAACGATAGAGCTCTTCAAACATCGCGTCCGTCTCTCCAGGGAATCCCACCATCAAGGTCGTTCGAAGACTCAAATGGGGGGTCCTCGAACGTATTCTTTCTATTATGCTCCGGCTCTCACCGTTCATATCCCTCCCCATGGCCCTCAAGATATGTTCATTGACATGCTGAAGTGGAAGGTCAAGGTAGGGGCAAATGCCATTTTCTCCATTGAGAAGATCTAAAAGACGCCCAGAAATTCTGTTTGGATGACAATATAGGAGTCTGATCCACCCTACCCCGGGAATTTGGCTTAGTCTCTCCAACAAATCCTCGAGATGCATTGAACCTTCAACTTCCCGACCATACATGGTGGTATCTTGAGCAATAAGGTTTATCTCTTTTACTCCACGCTCTACCATCCCTTCCGCTTCAAGAATAATGGACCCCGGATCTCGGCTTCTAAGGGGCCCTCTTAGGCTCGGGATGGTACAAAAAGTACATCGATGGGAGCATCCCTCGGCGATTTTGAGATAAGCACTATAAAAAGGGGTTGTCTGACTCCTCGGTGTCCGGTGATCGGCCAGATATTTTGGTCGGCCAATTTGAAAAAGGGGGGACGGGCCTGAATTTTCATCTAAAATATCAGCGATCCGATGGATCTCACCGGTGCCAAGCCACCCATCGACTTCAGGGATTTCTCTTGGTAACTTAGATCCATATCGTTGGACAAAACAGCCCAAAACGAATATTTTCTTCAATATTCCCTTCTTTTTTTGGGCGACAACATCCAGGATGGTGTCAATGGACTCTTCAACCGCTGATTGTATGAAGCCACAAGTATTGATAATAGCCACCTCTGCCTCCTCTATTCCTGAAACGAGGACAAAGCCCCTGTTTTCGAGCAGGCCGAGTATGTTTTCGCTGTCAACGAGATTTTTTGAACATCCCAAACTGATTAAGAAGATCTTATATTTTAGATCCATTGGCTTTGCCGCGGATAATATTGATGGTTTAGTTCAGGACAAAAGACATTGGAGAAGGGTGGAAAGTCAGCGCCTGAC
>JAQYVK010000180.1 GCA_030145585.1 Desulfatiglandales bacterium
TGATCCCGATAAGATGGGCGTCATCGTCATGCCATTCATCGAAGGCACCAATGTTATGGCAAAAATGCTGGCGGACCACTGGGAATTCGGATACTGCCGTGACAGAACACATAAGGTCCAAAGCGATCCCTATGTGACCAATACCCCCCACGACAGAAAACTCCTTGAGGTTTCGGAAGACATCCAGAAGTACCTCGGTTTCATGTGCGAGATTGAATTTATCATCTCAGAGGATGGCGAGATCCATGTGGTTCAGGCGAAAGATATCTCTAATGTTGAGGTCTTAGAGATAAAGGAAAGCGAGCGATCGATCCATCTCGATGGGGTTCGTCGAATAAGAAAGAGGCGAAACTATCGTGAACGAGCCATATATGTGATGGACAACAAGGCCTTCTATATGAGTATTATTGATGAATGTGAAAATATGGTTCACAGATGGGAAAATCCAAAAACTGATATCGAAGATATCCTCGATATCATTCACGTTTACGAGGCTGAACTGGAGGACTTCGCTTTGGCCCATCAGCGCTTCGCCATTTTGGGTTTGTCGATACAGGATCCCGAAGAGCTTTACCAAATAGCCAATCATTATCTCGATGACACGCCGGAGTTACAGAAGCAGCTTTCAAAAGCCCTTCATAATAATCTCTATAAAAGAGACTATTTTTTATCCGAGGCAGACACCATCATCGCCAAAGATAAGATTCGGGTCAATCTGGGTAGTCATGATGCTTACGGCATCGATACGGTCCGGAATCCTTTATGGTCCGTCTACTGGTATCTTGAAAGACACGATAAGGTCGTCCGGGAATTCAAGCGTCTGGGTTTTAAGACCGGAGATTCGGTTGCCATCGATATCGACTCTGAAGAAAAACCAACTCTGTATAGACTATAGTGAAGATACTAATACTTGTAACAACTTATTAGGAGTCTCCGCAATAGAATTGGAGAACCATGAGATTTGAAGGGTTCAAGGATCCAAGGAGTCAAGGATTCAAGTGAAAGAAAAATGAATATCGAACATTGAATGTCGGAGGACTGAGGAATGTTAAATCAAGGTTTTTTCCCTCCGATATTTACCTGCCCTTGTTATGGCGGGTTCGCCATTTTTTATCCGACTTCCTTTGGTTCAAATTGGTAAGTCCTTGCGCCTGCCGGTTGTGAAAATTATCCTTTACAACCGGCCGCCCTGCGCCTTTTTTGCATCCAGTATCGTTCCGCTGGTAATACGAGATTACACAAAACCAAGGGTTCCGGACGAGCAAACAAAGCCATGAACACTCTTAACACCATGAACAGAGTTTTTCCCTTTCTCGGCTGGTTTAAGCAATACAATTTCCAGAGTCTGAGGGTCGATGCCCTCGCCGGGTTGACCGTAGCTCTGGTATTGATTCCTCAATCCATGGCATATGCCCAGTTGGCCGGGCTTCCGGCTTACTACGGCCTTTACGCCTCGTTTCTGCCCCCCCTAATCGCGGCCCTGTTCGGTTCAAGCCGACAACTCTCTACCGGTCCAGTGGCCGTAGTATCTATTTTGACTGCAGTATCCCTTGAACCCCTGGCTACGTCCGGCAGCCAGAATTTTATTCTCTATGCCATTCTCCTGGCATTGATGGTCGGGATTTTCCAGTTGGCCTTCGGGTTACTACGACTTGGCATCGTAGTCAATTTTATCTCTCATCCTGTGGCCAACGGCTTTACCAACGCTGTTGCAATTATTATCGCCACGTCTCAACTGTCCAAATTATTCGGGGTTTATGTGGACGCGGGCGAACACCATTATCAAACGATCATTCGTGTCATCGAGGCCGCCCTATCGCATATTCATTGGCCTACTTTGCTTATAGGCAGTCTCGCTTTCGTCATTATGTACGGCCTCAAACGGTTAGGGCCTAGGATCCCTTATATCTTGGTGGCTGTAGTCGTCACCACTGTGATATCGTGGGCCTTCGGATTTCATCATGAGCACAAGGCACATATCACCGATGTTGAATCTCAGAGAGCCCGCAATCTGATTCAGGAATTTAACGCCACCACGCAGGAGATTTCTCGTTTAGCGGCCTACCCCACTCAAGTCGCCGCCAAAACCCTAAAGGCCCAAACCCCCCAAAATAAGGATGCTGCAGATGTCATCCATCTTCGTCATGACCTTGCCTTAAATAAACTTGAGAGCGATACGCTGAAAAAGAAGGCTTCTCTTTATAAGAAAGAGTTACGTTCGTTAAGGTTTTTCACTGTGGAAGATTCCCAGGGAGAACTTCGATTTCATCTTTCGGACGAGACCATCCCCAATCCTAAAAAGGGACCTCATATCTGGCGTATTAGAGTCGACGGTCGCACTCTCGATGAAGATGCCCTTCCCTTTACAGGCGGCGTTGAGATCCTGGGGAACATTCCCCGGGGTCTACCGTCTATTTCCGTTCCGAAAATAGACGGTGGTGTCATATTGAGCCTGTTCCCTTACGCAATAATTATTGCACTATTAGGTTTTATGGAGGCGATTTCCATAGCCAAGGCCATGGCCGCGCGGACCGGGCAGCGTCTCGATCCCAGTCAAGAGTTGGTCGGGCAGGGCCTTGGAAACATTTTTGGATCCTTCACACAAAGTTACCCGGTATCTGGATCCTTTTCCCGTTCCGCTATAAATTTTCAAGCCGGTGCGATTTCCGGCCTGAGCAGTCTGTTCACCACCCTCACAGTCATCATCGTTCTTCTATTCTTCACACCCATTCTGTATCATCTCCCTCAATCAGTGCTCGCCGCCGTTATCATGATGGCTGTTCTCGGATTGATTAATGTCTCCGGTTTTATCCATACCTGGAAAGCCCGTTGGGATGATGGCGCCATAGCCATCATCACATTCATCTCGACCCTTGCTTTCGCACCCCACCTGGATAAGGGGATTTTCGTAGGGGTTGTTCTTTCTCTTCTCGTCTTCCTCTATAAAAGTATGCGTCCGAGGGTTGCTATCCTGTCGAAACTCTCGGACGGGTCTTTCCATGACGCCTGTACCTATGATCTAAAGATGTGTGAACATATCGCGATGGTACGGTTCGACGGCCCCCTTTTCTTTGCCAACGCCACCTATCTTGAAGATCAGATCGCTGAATTGAGAATAACCATGCCGGAACTCACTCATATTCTCATTGTGGCCACGGGCATCGACGATATGGATGCGACCGGTGAAGGGGCCCTTTCCCTCATTGTGGATCGGCTTAGGAGCGCCGGATATGAAATCTCATTTACCGGAATTAATAAAAATGTGTTAGATGTTATGAAACGGACACACCTTTATGAAAAAATCGGGCCTGAGCGTTTCTTTCCAACTCAGGACCTGGCTGTTGAATCGATTTTTAAACAAGCCCATGGGGATACGGGGGAAGAGGAATGTCCATTGATCCTCTACTGTCCGGTTTCTCCTGAGGTGTCAAGCGAGTAAGGAGATAGACTATGTCTTCTGTGACCCTTTTATGCGGAACTTTTTGCTATGGGGATGAGGTGGCCCATAAGACGGCCCGGGCTCTTGGGTTTGAACTTATCCAGGATCAGGATATCATCTCTGAGGTGAGCAAGCATCTTGAAATGCCTGAAGACCGGATTCGGGCGGCCTTATTAGGAGAGACGTCCTTCTATAACCGGTTCTCTCATGACAGGGAACGCGCGTTGGCATCCGTAAAGTTGGCCTTATCGGAAAAATTGATCCAGGACCGCCTTCTCTTTTTAGGGTTTGTCGGACTTTTGATCCCAAGGGACATAACCCATGTGCTCAGGATCGGCATCATTGCTGAGACAAAATATAGACTTCAGAGGGCCATTCAGGAAAAGGGGCTTACCCACGAACGGGCCATCAAACGCATTCGTCAGGATGATGACAAAGCCCATTCATGGACAAGTTATCTTTTCAATAAAAAAACATGGGATTCGGCCCTGTATGACATGATTATACCTATGGATAAGAAAAACGTGGATGAGGCGGTCGAGTTGATTCAAAAAAATGTCAAAAAGGACGTGGTTCAAAAAACGCCTTCATCCGGAAGGTCTGTGGATGATTTTGCACTTGCCTCCAAGGTGGAAAGCGTTCTCGCCGGGGAAGGCAAAGACGTCTCTGTAACGTCAAGAGACGGTCATGTTACCCTCACGATCAACAAACATGTGATCCGGCTATCCCGTATGAAGGAGAAACTTCGGAAACTTACGATGGAAGTGCAGGGTGTAACGGGGATTGATACCAAAGTCGGGCCGGAGTATCATAAGAGCGATGTCTATCGAAAATTTGACCTCAAAGGGCCACCAAAAGTCGTGCTTGTGGACGACGAACGGGAATATGTCGAAACCTTATCCGAAAGGCTTCAGATGAGGGATATGGGAACGAACATCGTCTACGACGGGAAAGAAGCCCTTTCCGTGTTGGACAAAGAAGAACCGGAGGTCATGGTTTTAGATATGAAAATGCCTGGTATCGACGGTATGGAAGTTTTACGTCACATCAAAGAAGAGCATCCCAAAGTGGTGGTCATTGTAATGACAGGACAGGGTTCTGAGGAAGATAAAGAGAGCTGCATGAAACTTGGAGCCTTCGCTTATCTGGAAAAGCCTGTTGATGTTGAAGTTCTGGCTCAAATTATGCGAAAGGCCTATCAAAAAACAAGGGGAGAGGGCCAAGATGTCTCTGATAAATAAGATTAAACCCGACTTCTGGGATGAGTCCAAGCCAACCGAGGGCTCACATATAAGACTTTTCAACTACGCAGGCGTATGGAAGTATGCGGTACTTGGGGCTTCAGCGATTGCACTCCTTCCCCTCATCATTATGCTCCTGATCAATCACTACGAATACAAAAAAGCGATGAAGGAAAAAATGTCCGGCTCGATCACCTGTTTTGTCTCAAACACCCGGAGCACACTGGGCTCTCGAATATCGGAGCGAAAGGCTATTCTCAGTTATATTGCCAATGACAGTCGCTTAAACGAATTTCCCGATCCAGAGAGTCTGGCGGAAATCCTTTCCGATCTCAAGTCGACCTTCGGAGAATTTGTCGACCTGAGCGTGATCGATCCTAAGGGAAACCGGAAGGTCCATGCAGGGCCTAACCATTTACGGAACAAGGATGATCGTGATGAAGTTTGGTACCGAGAAGCTTACGAGAGAGGGACTTATATTAGCGACCTCTTTCTGGGGTTTAACGGGTTCCCTTATTTTGTGATAGCCGTTAGGGGAGAAAATGATCGAGGGAAATCGTTGGTCCTGCGCGCAAGCCTTAAGGCGGATTGGCTTGAAGAGATGATCCATTCTCTCGAAATGGAGCCTACTTTTGACCCTTTTATTGTAAACAAGAAGGGTGTTCTTCAAACCACATCCCGCTCTTACGGAAAAATTTTTGAATCACTCCCTCTTCCTTTATCGACTGACTCGCACAAATCTCAGATTCGGTCCCTCAAAGACCGTTCAGGCAACCCGATCGTTTTAAGCTCTGCTGTGATCGAGGGTTCACCGTTTCGATTCGTGACTGTCGCTCCCCTAAAAGCGTTGACAGGGGGATGGTTCTCCGTCAGCAATCGTTTTGTTGTCCTGGTGATCGCGAGCATGATAGGTGTGTTAATTGTGACCGTGGGGGTCGTGACTCATCTTGTGAATCGAATCTTCGAGGCGGATAGAAGGCGGGTTACCGCTTTACATAATATCCAGTACACCAACAAGATGGCCACCATGGGTCGGCTATCTGCGGGGGTGGCCCACGAGATCAACAACCCGCTTGCTATCATCAACGAAAAGGCGGGACTCCTCAAAGATTTGATCACCATGGAGAAAGATCTCCCCCATGAGAAAACCGTTGAGATTGTTGATTCAATTCTTTCCTCTATTAAAAGATGTAGTGCCATTACACACAGCCTTTTGGGATTCGCCAAACACATCGATGTGCAATATCAGCAGATCGATCTTGAGCGGGTCATCAATGAGGTTCTACTGTTTGTCGGCAAAGAAGCGGAATATCGGAGCATTTCCATAGATATAAAAGTCCAGGAAAATCTCACACCCATCGAAAGTGATGTGGGCCAATTAGAGCAGGTTTTCTTGAATATTATCAATAACGCCTTTGAAGCGGTGGACGAGTTTGGCCAGATTGATATTGAATTGTTTTCTGAGGAACCGGAGTTCATAAGTGTCAGGATAGTCGATGACGGCCACGGCATATCCGAGGAGAACCTGAAACATATTTTTGATCCCTTTTTCTCCACCAAAGGAGAAAAAGGCGCAGGACTAGGCCTATCGATTACCTACGGGATTGTCGAAAAGCTTGGGGGTAAACTGGATGTGGAGAGCGAAAAGGGAGAGGGAAGCCGCTTCACAGTCACGTTACCGGTCAAGATCAATGCATGAGAAGTAAAGGATCCAATCCCAGAGGACATGACTTTTGAGAAAAACCTATAGTGATGCAGGGAGAATCGATCTAAAGAACATAAAATTCGAATATCGAAATCCGAAATTCGAAACAATATCAAATGACCAAAATCCTAATGACCGAAACTGTAATGTGCGACATTCGGCTTCGAGAATCCAATTTGTGAGTTTGTTTTTAAAATTAGAACATTAGAATTTTAAATTTGTTTCGGATTTCGATATTCGGATTTCGAATTTAAACACTTTGTATTATCGTTCTCGGTTTAGCCATTTACCTCTGAATACACAGAGATCATCATTTTGAATGTTGAATAAAGGGGTTCACCGTGAAGGTTTTGCTGGTAGATGATGAGAAAGAAATGGTGGCGGCACTGGCGGAACGCCTGTCTCTTCGAGATATTGATGCCGAATGGGTGACTTGCGGTAAGGATGCAATCGCCCTGCTCGGTAAAAATCATTTCGATGTTCTGGTGCTCGATGTAAAGATGCCCGGCATGGGCGGTCTTGAGACCATGGAAGAAATTCAGAAGATAAAACCGGAATCTAAGATTATTTTTTTGACAGGTCATGGGTCAACCTCGGATCGCGAGGCGTGTGAAAAAGCGGGAGCCTCTTCCTATTTGATGAAGCCTATTGACATCGAGGTTCTTATTAAGGAATTAAAGGAAGCCGTGAAGCCGTTGAAGAAATTTGACGGGATAACAAGATAGACAAGATCATAG
>JAQYVK010000181.1 GCA_030145585.1 Desulfatiglandales bacterium
CATCCCTGTTCCCCAAATGCGGATGGTGTACCGATTATCATAGTCATAGGCAAAAAGGAGTTTTGTCTTTTCGTCTCTGAATGGCGCCCCCTTGAAGGTGTCGTCTGTGTCCCTGATCTTCATACCCATCTGCTCAAGCTCTACAAGTGCATCCCATCCTTCACGACATTCAATATAGGTCCCTATGCCAAAGTTCCAGCCACCGCGACTCCTGATCAGAGCTTCTGCCAATTCTTCAGGCGATATCCGACACGCGGGGTTTGTAGCGGAATGCATCCAATGATCCACTCCTGAACCGGCGCATCCACTTCTCTTTACCCCTCCCTTGTCAACCAGGGCAACCTTTAGTCCTTTCCGGGCAGCACTTATGGCGGCAAAGCATCCGGCCAGCCCCCCGCCCAGGACCAGAACATCGGCATCCACTTCGTTTTCTTCGCCATAGGCCAACGGGTATGGCCACTCCATTGATTGAACATTTCCGATTTCAGCCAATTAATTTTCTCCTCTCATCAAGTAGGACGCAGATTTACGCGAATACTTATTTTTAAGTCAATTCGGAAACGCGTCATGCCGATCGTTCGAGTATTGTGACAACCCCATTGTCACCGTCCACCCGAACCCTGTCCCCAGTCTTGATCACGCGCGTGCCGTTGGTTGTGCCCATGACCGCGGGCAACTTGTATTCACGACAGACGATGGCCGCGTGGGCAAATAACCCGCCCTGATCGATGGCGACCCCCCCTATTGTCTTAAAGGCCGGTGCCCAAGTGGGAGAGGTCGTCGGCGCCACAAGAATATCTCCCGGTTTGAGGGTCGTAATATCTAAAGCTGTACGACATACCCGAGCAGGACCTTCGACGATACCCGGAGATCCGGCTATGGCCTTTAATTCCGTCACGTCTTGAGGCTCGATCTCCTCTGCCTCCAACCAACTTTTTAGTTTTTCTTCATTAATACCGTGTAATGTTGGAAAAAGGGGATCAAGGGGCAAAGGCGGCATGGCTCCCGCTGCCGGGGGTGGGTTCCATGCCTTGAATTGTTCCAGCAGTTCCTTGCGTCGTTTTATTTTCGAAGGCCAGTACGTTTTGGCCATGGGGGTGTTGTGTGAGTACCACTTGGCAACCGCATCAAAGAGAACATTGGATATCTCAAAGGTGTTCAAGTAAAAAATGTCTCCCTTGTCCTCGAGAGGGCCATATTTGGACATAAACGCGCCCAACTCTTTCATCTTTCGATAGAAGTTACATTGAAACAGGTTCTCACAGTAAAAATTATGGTCTTCGGCAAAGGGAGATACAAGTCGTGCCACACCGAGTGCCTGGTCAAAAACCTGCCTGTCCTCTTCATTGTTAATCAGGCTTCGGTATTCAGCGGTAACACGGTCCCGTTCCTTGATCACGTCCTCTTGAGGTTTAGTAATGGTCTCCCCCCTTTTGAAAGCTTCAATATAGTTTTTTAAATGCGCCAAAGGAAGATTGAGGTTGTCGTTCCAGCAACCATCCGTGTGGTAAAGGCCGGTACCCCCGGACATTTCAAACCAGGGTTCACGAGCTGCTTCAAATTTTTCGAGCCACTTTCTTCCAGCGTCCATCTGTTGCATCTTGGGTGGGACTTCATCCCACGTTACACTGCTTAGAATGGCGTCGGCTATCCCTTGCTCTACTGCCGCCATAGCCAGCTTCTGAAGCTCCATGGGAGGGCGAAAGATAGCGGCGTCGAAACCCATGGTCGTCTGGCTAATGGATTTATCACTTATATCTGGAAAGAGCTTCTTCATCGTTTCCATATACTGCATGATGCCTCCGTAGCCCAAGTTCATGAATTCAAAATGATAATCCCATTGCCTATAGGCCAGGCTGAGCATTTTATGATAACCTTCTAAAATGGGGTGGGCCGAGCTTAGGCCCCGGCCTTCCTTGACGATTGACATATCCTCAACTTCCGGGAGATCGGGAAAATGGATTTGCCTCAACTCATCAACCAAACCATTCATTTTTTTGTGCCAGTTTTCATCATAGAGTTCCTGCCAGTGTGTGAAATAATGACCGGCTCTCTCTTCGAATATGGCCGCCCTTTTTTGAAGCAGTTCCGGGTCATCGATCGATATGCTGCCAATGAAGCAGTATCCATTGATGATGCGATAGTCCAAGCCTCCCACGAAGGGCACGGCCATATATCTCGACATCATCCCCAGACTCAATTGCCGTGCATCCTCCCATAGGAGGTCAAATGGCGCGATAGGCTCCGGACGGTGCAACGCATCGTAGCACCAGAACATATCACTCTCATATTGTTGTCTATTGGGATCATCCGTGCTCAGAAGTGCATGGTAGGGATACATCTCCTTCCAGTCTTCCGTGCCCGGAATATTCAATGATGGGTCATGGGGATCAATGAATTTCTTCTCATTTGCCATGTCTGTTGCCCTCCATATTTTAAGGTCCTTTCTTGGTGATTTTGCCGACCGCAATATCCGCCAAAAACGAAAAGGGCTTACCTTTCCCTGTTATCTTTGGTTTTTCGGTTTTCCCGCTCCATATAGTTTCCGGCCTTGTCTGCAAAGCGAACACATTTTGAGGAAAGGGAAGATCTCCGGTTATGGCCCATTCGATATCCTGTGGGGTCTCGAAGTGTCGCTCCAACGACTTACCGAGCTTTGCAAGTTCAGCGACCTCCTCATCCTTCAGGCACAACGCATCCCGTCTTTCCTGTGGACTCTCGATCATCACAACGTTCCCGGTGACGGGATCTACTACGTGCTCAGCCACCTTTGTCGCCGTCCTCTTGCTGATGATTTCAAGGGTGACTTTATCCACGATCCACTCATCAGCCTGCGTGACGCCGCTGACAACGCTCTCCCCCAATCCCCAGTTCCCTTGTATGACAATCTTTGAAACATCCCCATTCAAGGGATTGAGCGTAAACATGACACCGGCTGCTCTGGCATCGACCATCTGGAGCACCGCAACCCCGATGGGGTCATGATAGAGCGGAAGGTCTTTCCGGGCACGTGATATGAGAGACCGGGTATTAAAGGTGCTCGACCAGACCTTGATGATGTTCTTGATCAGCTGCTCCCGCCCGCTGATATTGAGGTAAGTCTCATACTGACCCGGGTGGCTTGTTGTTCCTGCTGAGCGTGTGGCCACAGGTATATCGACGCAGCCCGACTTCCGGCACAAATCGGCGTAGTATGTTATAAGGGTGGCCTCCATATCATCCGGCATCACCCCTGACTCAACAATTGAGCGCATAACGGAGGAAGCTTCCTCGTATTTTGGAACATCGGTGAGATTTTCGGGATCCGCCCTAAAGGTGTCCACATATGCCTTCATTTTCTCCAGGGCACCACTCCTACCCAAGAATTCATTATAGGCCTTCAAAGAGAGTACAAATCCGTGCGGCACCCGTATGCCTGCCCTGGTCATCTCTCCAAGGTTGGCACATTTTTTACCCACCAAATCATTTTGATTTGCACTGATCTCCTCCAGCCAAAAAACGAACTTTTCTTCCATGACAACCTCGTGTTCGTCGAAAAAACTGTTTGATTCTCCGCAACCCGGTGCATCCCTTAATAAGAGATGGTCATGTTATTCATGTGATTTTGTTGGACCTCCCAACCAGCGGACGCAGTGATTTGCCCTCGTGTAAAATTTTTTAACCGCTGTCTGGAAAAATGACGATCTAGAACAAATCAGATCTTCAGATCTATTGTGCACCACGCATCGGAAAATTCTTAAAAGACTTAATTCTCAAGGGTTATCGCCCCACGTGCCGCATTTAAAGCCTCTATCCCGGAAGTGTAAGAAACGGCATTAAACTTTATGTCCGGTGGCTTGCTCAATAGATTCATCGCACCCAGTAAAACGCTGAATTGTTCCGATCTGAGATGGTTGTCCAATTCCTCTTGGGTTTCCCACTCCTCAACCAGACTGATGATGTTCTCGTCTTCAACATCCTGATAATAGTGGCAGTTTATACACCCTTTATTTGACCGTGTTGGGGACGTAAGTGCCCGAATCGTTTGCAAAAACTCCCTGCGTTTCTCGGGAAGGACATCCATTTTTATAGTGACAACGATCACGACTCTTCTTCCTCATATAGACTAGCGTTAAGAATAGTCTGGTTTTAAAATCAATTGGATCAGAATTCTTTCGGTTTGGAATATAGTCTGTTTGGAAGTTAATGAAGTTGGTTCACAGAGATCACGAAATCCTTTGGTTTGGTTTTTTTACTATCAAGAATTGTACCAAAGGTAATTTCGCTTGCTACAGGTAGGATAACTTACTGATATTTTAAATTTTATGGTAAGTTTTGGAATTATAGGAAAGGTTATAAATGCCATTGAATTACGCCATATTTAACGAAACCCGCCAAATATGGTGGGCTTTGTGCAGAGTAATATTTAATGGATTTGATCGTAACCCCTATTTTAGTCTCGCCCTCGGCTCTTCGGTCGTTGAATGCGAAGTTTTCGCATCCGACCACGTAGCGTGCTTGGGTGAAGACCCAGGATCGCCGCGGCTCCATTCTCTCCATCAATTCTCCAATAGATCTCCTCGAGGACTTGAACAATATATTCGCGCTCAATTTTTTCCAGGGATTTCTTTTGGGTCGTTCCCGAATAAGCGCGTTGGGGGGCCTTAAGCTTATCCACTAGGCATAACGTTGGCCCACTGGAATTGATGGCGGCCCTTTCTATGACATTTTCCAGCTCCCTCACGTTCCCAGGCCACGAAAAATCCATCAATGACTTCATCGCGCTTTTAGGAATCCGCTCAATTTGCTTACCCAGTTTTTTGTTAAGTCTATCGATAATAAAGTTCACCAGCAGAGGGATGTCCTCCCTATGTTGCCTTAGGGGCGGCACTGTGATCGGAAACACGTTTAATCGGTACCAGAGATCCTGACGAAATCTTCCTTTTCGGGCCTCCTTTTCCAGGTCTCGATTCGTTGCGGTAATGATCCTAATATCGACCTTGATCGTTCGGGAACTGCCCAGCCTTTCGAACTCTCCACTTTCCAGCACACGGAGCAGCTTGGTCTGCAGTTCGAGGGGCAATTCACCAATTTCGTCTAAAAATATCGTTGAACCATTGGCCACTTCAAATCTTCCTATCTGTTTTGTTTGGGCGCTTGTAAAGGCGCCCTTTTCATGGCCAAACAACTCGCTTTCAATAAGGTTTGGAGGTAACGCGGCACAGTTTACCTTCACCAAAGGTCGATCTTTGCACAAGCTCGCATTATGAATGGCCCGGGCGACCAGTTCTTTCCCTGCGCCGGTCTCACCTAAAATAATGACAGATGTGTCAGTTGGGGCTACCTGTTCTACTTTAAAAAGTACGTATTTGAGGGCATCACTTTGGCCAATAATGTTGTCAAAATTGTGCTCCAGTTTAATCTCTTCCTGAAGATAGATATTCTCTGCTTCGATCTGCTCCTTCAATTGCTTTATTTCAGAAAACGCCTCATGGAGCGCATTTTCAGCCTGCTTTCGTTCGGTAATATCCTCTACTATTCCATCATAATATTTCACTTTTCCATCTGCCCCTTTCACTGCCAC
>JAQYVK010000182.1 GCA_030145585.1 Desulfatiglandales bacterium
TGTCTTGAGACGGTCGATGATCAACTGCCAGGCGCAATCGACTTCGCTGTTGATTTCGCATTTCCCTTTGGAAGACCCACCACATGGGCCATTGAAGATTCGCTTGGCACAACGGGATACAGGGCAAATGCCTGCCGTCTGGGTGAGGACACAGTCGCCACATCCCTGGCATTTTTCTCGCCAGACACCCGGTTCGTCCAAGGCCCCAAGGAAGGTCGTATTGAGGGCTGGTATAACGGGCAGATGCTCGAAGGTCTCCGCCAGGGTCTGAACACCGGCCCCGCATGCTGTCGACAATATCGCGTCCGTGCCCGGAGGTATTTCCAGGAAAGTCTTTATGAGATCCCGTTCACACTGCCTTTGAATCGTATCCAGCTTGATAGAAGGAGGGTCTTGTTTGTGGTATTTGTCCTGAATAATTTCTCGGCCCAGCGCCTGCGCTTCCCTGTCGCCGCCTGAAAGGCAAACCGTCACGCAGCTTCCACAACTGAGAATCAGGATATTTTTAAATTCCGAGACCGAGGAAACGATTTCCTCTATAGGTTTGAGCTTTCCTACAATCATTTTTCAGCCTTTTCCGGTTTTGTTTTCTCCGGACTAACAAGCTTCCATGTATCCATAGCCCGGGTCTTTCGGTGCAGGGGGCAGAGGTTTTCTACATCCTTGTCCAGTTTTTCGGACAGCGTATAACTGAAATCCATGGTATAAAGCGGTTCGCCACAAACCACACAACGGAGGAGATCCATTGTGGCTACATCGTCCCAACCCCCGGATAAAAGATGCTGGAATTCGACCGCATCCTGTGGACAGACTCTCCAACAATTGCCGCACCGGGCGCACCGCGTCATGTTATGCAGGAGTTTCCTCTTTTCCCCTTTATCCCTGTAGCTCAAAGCGGTGGCAGGGCAATTCTGCACACAGGCCAGACACCCATTGCATTTATTATTCACTTGAAAGAAAGACATAATTTGACTAAGCGGCTTTTCTGCCCATCACGCTGAAGAATGTGTTGGCGGACTCACACATGCGAGAGTACTGAGGTTTGTAGGGTTCCACATAGTCTAAGGCCTTAGGCTCACAGACTCGAACACATTCCGGGTTCCCTCCGCATAGATCACACTTAAAGGCGCGTCCCCCGGCCTCATCAAATCCCATTGCCCCGGTGGGGCATGCCGAAAAACACATCTTGCACCCAATGCAACGCTCATTGTCGATCACGACCCGCCCCAACTCATCATCCTTATATATGGCCTCTTCGGGGCAAGCGGCCAAACAGGGCGGGTCCTCACACTGCTGGCAGGTCGTGGGGAGATAGAATCCATCGTCCTTATTCGTGTTGAGAACATGGATGCGGGAAAGTGCCGGATCGTTCACACCGGCTTGTTTCATGGAACAGGCTGCCTCACACTCCTTGCAGCCTGTACAATTTACGGGATTCACTTCTATTTTTTTACTGGTCATGGGTCTTTAACTCCTCTCAACCGTTTGGTTGTTTGGCCCTATCCTTGATGCTTTGCTGAGTAAAAACGTTCTGTATATTGAACATGATCACCTGATATGTTCGAATAATCTAACAGGGGGAATCGTTGATGTCAAGTACTTTTTTTAAATTTTTTTAAAATAATTTGTAACAACCTGATTATACATCTATTTTCATTTTGAAATTGGGGGTTTATTTTTGAGGAGATTGGTAGGGATTTGGGCATTTTTTTGTTCTCTATAATGAACGTAAGGTAATTTGCTATGTTTTTATTTGGAAATAGTGTCCCTTTCCTTCCTTGAAGAGAGGTGAAAGGTATACTATAAGTCAGTATCAGATAACTTGAGGACACATCATTCCATCAAACACTTCGAGATCCTCCATGAACAATGATTCCCAGACCGAATTGGAAGGACAGATTGAGCGGATCACCTATTTCAGTGAAGAGACCGGATTCACGGTAGCCAGACTGAAAGTCCAGGGCTCTTCCGATCCGGTCACTGTCGTTGGAAATCTTATCGCTCCCTCCCAGGGCGAGATATTGATGTTGAAAGGCTCCTGGCTCACTCATCCGAAATTCGGAAGACAATTCAAATTCACAAGCCACAGAACAAAGGTTCCTGCGACTGTCGACGGCATCAGGAGATATCTGGGGTCTCGTCTCATCAAGGGGATAGGTCCTGTTATGGCATCACGGATCGTGAAAAGATTCGGAAAAGAGACCCTGGACGTGATTGAAAATCGTATTGGAGAGTTGGAGAAAGTTGAGGGGATCGGGCGGAAGAGGATTGAGATGATTGAAAGGGCCTGGAGCGAACAGAAGGAAATAAGGGAGGTCATGATATTTCTCCAGGAATATGGAATCGGCACAGGTTATGCGACAAAAATCTTTAAGAGGTATGGCAGGGATTCTATTTCGGTCATCACCAAAAATCCTTATCGGCTTGCGACGGAAATCTTCGGCATCGGATTTCTTACAGCGGATAAAATCGCACACAAAATTGGATTTGAAAAAAGTGCACCGGTCAGGTCGGAAGCTGGAATTCTTTACGTTATGCAGAAGTTTACAGAGGAGGGTCATGTTTATTATCCCTACGACCTGTTGATCGAGAAGTGTCAGGAAATCCTTGAAGTGGAACGGGAAATTATCGTCAATGCCTTCGGGACCATTGCCTTTGAAAAGAAGATCGTTTTAGAAGATCTCAACCAGGATCTTGATGGGTTTCATGCCAATCATAAGGCCGTCTATCTCCAGCAATTATATGCGTCGGAGACCGGCATTGCCGAATCTCTGGCCCGTTTAATTTCGGCACCTAAAAAGGTGCGGAAAATCGACGGGAAGAAAGCCGTTGCCTGGGTGCAAAAGAAAATTCATCTGACGCTCGCGGCAAAACAGATTGAAGCCGTAGAGCGGGCTATTTCAGAAAAGATCATGGTTATCACGGGAGGACCCGGCACCGGAAAGACCACAATCATCAATGCCGTCATAAAGATATACCAGCAGGTGGGTGCAAAAATTCACTTGGCTGCTCCAACCGGACGTGCGGCCAAACGGATGAGTGAAGCCACGGGATATCCCGCGAAAACCATCCATAGGATGCTGGAATTCAGCCCCAAGAAATGGAAATTCCTCCGAGACCAGGACCATCCCCTCGATGTAGATGTCCTCATTCTGGATGAGGTCTCCATGATCGATACCACCCTCATGTCCAGCCTTTTAAAGGGGATCCCTTTGAGGGCCACATTGATCATGGTCGGGGACGCAAACCAATTGCCTTCCGTCGGGGCCGGCAATGTTTTAAAAGACACCATCCGATCGGGCGCTGTACCGGTCGTGGAATTGAAGGAGATATTCAGGCAGGCAAAGGAGAGCCAGATCATTGTAAATGCCCATAACATTAACCAGGGTGTCATCCCGAAATTGCAAAGGGACAGGGGAGGACTGGAGGACTTCTATTTCATCTCACAGGAGGATCCGGAGCAGGTTCTCAAAATCATTTTGGATCTGGTTTGTGAACGGATCCCCCGGCGGTTTCATTTGGACGCCCTCGATGACATTCAGGTCCTCGCTCCCATGCACAAGGGGAATGTAGGCACGGAAAATTTGAATAACAAGCTTCAAGAGGTCCTGAATCCATCCAAGGAGGAACTCAGCAGGGGAGGTAAAACATTTCGTCCGAAAGACAAAGTGATGCAGGTCAGAAACAACTACGATAAGGAGGTCTTCAATGGGGATATCGGAAGGATTACGACCATTGATCCGGAAAACCAACAAGTGATCGTTTCTTTCGATAGTGTCTTAGTCCCCTATGATTACTCGGAACTTGATGAGATCGTCCTTGCCTATGCCATCTCCGTCCACAAATCACAGGGAAGTGAGTACAAGGCCGTTGTCGTCCCTGTACTTTCTCAGCATTTTGTCCTTCTTCAGCGAAATCTAATATATACCGCAGTAACGAGGGGGAAAGAACTGGTAGTCATGGTCGGCAGTACAAAGGCCCTCGCCATGGGGGTGAGAAATGACAGGATCATGAGAAGGTATACTTACCTGGCTGAAAGGTTGTCTGGTACACGCATGTAGGAGCAACCTCTGGTTGCGATAACCCTGAGTTACCGTAAAATCGCGACACGGAGGTCATTCCTACAGAGGAATCAGGCAAGTGTTGGAACACCCGAAATCCAGGATATCCTATGGATCAAAGGGGAGTTCACTTTTTTTTGAAGAACAATCGGATAGGCGTAAGATCGAGGCCCAGTTGTTCTCTCAATTGGTTCACCACAAAACGTTTATAAGAGAAATGGATCTTATCGGGTCGGTTTGTAAAGACCACGAACGTGGGTGGGCCGGTCCTGGTCTGGGTACCATAGAAAAGTTTCACACTTCCTCGCCCCGTTCTGGGTGGTGGATTTTTACGCATCATATCTTCGATCGCCCGGTTGAGCGGCCCGGTGCCGGTTTTACGACGGAATTGTTCGTATAGGAGATCGATTTTCGAAAAGAGTGTCTTCACCCGTTCACCGGAGAGGGCGGAGAGATTAATCCGTGGGGCAAATGAAATAAAGTTTAGCTGCCTGTCAAAAGAGTCACTGAGGGCCTTTTTTCTGTCCGGGTCTTTTTTAATCAGGTCCCATTTGTTCACCGCCAGGATGATAGCCCGTCCCTTTTCAATGGCATAACCACAGATGCGGGCATCCTGTTCTGCGATGCCGGCCCAAGCATCCAATAGGATGACCGCTACATGGCAACGGTCGAGGCTCTTGAGGGCCTTAATAACAGAAAATTTCTCGATCTTTTCCTTGACCCGGCTTCTCCGCCTGATACCGGCCGTATCGATCAAAAGGAAATCTTTTCCCTGCCAGTGAAATGGGGTGTCAACCGTGTCGCGTGTGGTTCCGGGTAAATCGCTCACCAGGAGCCGATCAATACCTAATATTCGATTTATCAGAGATGATTTCCCCGCATTGGGCCTTCCAAGGATGGAGACCCTGATCTGTGCACTCTCCCCCTTTTCGGCCTCAGGTCTCTGCACCCCTTTGACCACATCCTCCATAAGGGCGTTAAGACCGAATCCATGGGCGGCGGAAAGGGGATAGGCCTTTTCCATGCCCATGGTATAAAAATCATAGACCAGGGATTCGTGTTCCGGACCATCTATCTTGTTTACGGCCAGGAAAACCGGTTTTTCACAACGGCGGAGAATCCCCGCCATTTCTTGATCCGCCGGCAAGATACCCTGGGAACCGTCCACCATGAAGATAATTCGGTCCGCCTCATCGATTGCTTTAACCACCTGTTCTCTCACTTTGACAAGGAGGGGTTGGTGATCGGCGTCATCAAAACCTCCGGTGTCAATGAGGGTCATGGGGGTGCCCTTCCAAAAGATGGACGCATAGAGACGGTCCCTGGTGATGCCGGGTAGATCATCCACCAGGGCATCACGCGATCTCGAGAGCCGGTTAAATAGGGTCGATTTGCCCACATTGGGCCGACCCACTATAGCCGTTATACAAGACATAGTTATGTCCTTAATATTCGATTAAGGCAAAGCAATATTGATGACCTCGAAAAAAGTCCTAAACCCGTCACTCCGGCCAAAGTCTTGAGCGGCCGGTTGTAAAGGCTAATTTTCACAACCGGCATCGAAGGATTTTCGCCGGAATGACGGGGATGGTATCCGTGAGACTTTTTACGAAACCGTCAAAATTTGGGGAGAAATCATTTTTAGAGACTAGGCTTCAGAGGGCCCTCCCGAAAGATTATCCCGGACAACGCGAGTCAGATCCGTCAATCTTATCGGTTTTTGCAGGAGGGTCAAGGCGTAACCTTCAGTTACAGATCTACGGGACCTGGAATCCCAGGGATTTCCGGTAAGCACCAGAATTCTGGCACTCGGATCAAAAGATTTTATCTTGCGGCAGGAATCATAGCCGTCCATCACAGGCATTTTCATGTCCATGAAAACAAGATCAGGATGGAATGACTTATATTTTTCTAGTCCCTCCAACCCGTTATCGGCCCTCTCCAGATTGGAATAGCCTGAGACTCGCAGAAGCTCCAGCATCAAATCGGAAATAGGCCTTTCATCGTCAACCACAAGTATTTTTTCAGACAACATGACCTGATTCTCCTTCTAAAAAGGGTTTGACTGGTTAAGAAGTTAGACAAGTTTACTATCTCAGGGTCGTTTTGTCAATGGAGTTTTACAATATATAGTACCTGAATGAAAAAAACATAGCATATATTGTGTTTTTTTGCCCAGTGGGAAACTCATTTATTTTCCCACTTTATACGGTTGCCTATGTGGGTTTATAGTACCTGAATATCAGCAAGGTATGAAAAAAAGGCTCAAGGCGGTCGGTTGTAAAGGATAATTCTCATAACCGGCAGGTGTAAGGTTTACGGTTCATGAGAATCTATTTTTCAAATAGGTTATTATCTTATACCTTACACCTTGGACCCTATACCGTTTTCAGATTCCTTTCCGAGATCTGATACCAAAATCAACCCTCTAATTTGGGTATCAAGTCTGAAATCAGCAGGTTAAGATGTATCCTGAACACCATTGAGGTATTAGATGCAAGGCGCCGAGGAGTGACGACTGAGGCGTAATAAAAAAAAGATGTAAGGCATAAGGTTTAAGGTATAGTTTCACATCAAATTGTGAATTATTCTAATATGTTAAGATTATAGGCCTTAAACCTTATACCGTAAGCCGTAAATCGTTTTGTTATTTATATACCGCAAGGAGGAGGGATCGAAGGCAACGCCGCAGATGATTCTTTTTCGATAATCAAGAGCCAAAATCCACCACCTAATTCAGTTATCAAGACTGAAATCAGCAGGTTAAGGTGTATCCTGAACACCATTGAGGTATTAGATGCAAGGCGCCGAGGAGTGACGACTGAGGCGTAATAAAAAAAAGGTGTACGGTATATGGTTTAAGGTATAGTTTTACATCATATTGTGAATTTTACTCAGATCGTTACGATTATGGGCCTTAAACCTTGTACCGTTAGCCGTAAACCGTTTTGTTATTTATACGCCGGAACGAGGAACGATCGAAAGCAACGCCGCAGATGATACCTCAATGGTGTTCAGGAGGAGTTTTAGGCTTGACTTGAGGGTACATTCCGAGTACATTTTTCCAAAATTTATCAACAACCTAATCGATATAAATATGCCCACCAAATACATTATTGTCACGGGCGGCGTCCTATCCGGTCTCGGGAAGGGAATAGCATCCGCCGCAATCGGCCACCTTCTTTCCTCTAAACTTCGCATCGTACCCATCAAATGTGACGGATACCTGAATGTGGATCCGGGAACCATGAACCCCTTTGAGCATGGTGAGGTCTTTGTCCTTGACGATGGCGGTGAAGTGGATATGGATTTTGGTCATTACGAGCGCTTTCTGGGTGTCAACTGCAAGTCAACGTGGAATCTGACTATGGGCAAAGTATTTGACATGGTCCGACAGAAGGAGAGACGAGGGGATTATTTGGGAAAGACGGTCCAGTATATCCCTCACGTGACAAACGTGATAAAAAATCATATTTTTGGAGTCGCCAAAGATGAGTCCGCGGACCTTATCATAGTGGAGATCGGGGGAACGGTCGGGGATATTGAAAACGAACTGTTCCTAGAAGCCATGAGGGAGATGAAGGAGGACGTCGGGAGAGAGAATATCGTGTATGTCCATCTCACCTATGTGCCCATCCCCTATGGAGTGAATGAACAGAAATCCAAACCGACACAACAGAGCGTCAATCTCCTCAAACAGAGGGGTATTTTCCCGGATGTCATCATCGGCCGGTGTTCAGAATTTCTGACAGACAGTGTAAAAGCAAAGATCTCAAATTTTTGTGACGTTGAGCCGGAAGCCGTCATTACCGGTCTCGACGTGGAAGATATTTACGAGATCCCGCTCATCTTCGAAAAAGAAGGCCTTGCGGGGATTCTCCACAAAAAGCTGAACATCTATAGTCCACCTGACATGATCCGATGGGGCCATTTGATCGAGCATCTTAAGAACCCGAAAAAGGAAATCACGGTCGCCATGTGCGGCAAATACACCCAGTTGGAAGACTCTTACGCCTCTATCATCGAGTCTTTCCACCATTGTTCAGCCCATCTGGGTTGTAAGATAAATCTTAAATGGGTGGAAACGACAGACCTGCGAGACGATGGTATTCTAGATGATGTTAATGGTGTGGTCGTGCCTGGCGGGTTTGGTTCCCGAGGTACCGAGGGGAAAATCGAGGTCATCCGTCTGGCCAGAGAGAAAAATATCCCGTATTTAGGGCTCTGCCTGGGTCTTCAGTTGGCGGTCATAGAGTTCTCTAGAAATGTGTGCCATCTGGAGGGTGCAAATTCAACGGAGATGGATCCTAAAACCCCCCATCCTGTCATCGATATTCTCCCGGAGCAAAAGGAGGTCATCGACAAAGGAGGCACCATGAGGCTGGGGGCCTACCCCGCCGTACTCAAAGAGAGCAGCCTTACCCACTCTCTGTATAAATCTTTGGAAGTTTCGGAACGACACCGACACAGGTATGAAGTCAACCCGGAGTATCACCAGGCCTTGACGGAAAAGGGGATGGTCTTTTCCGGCAATTCCAAAGATGGGCGTCTGGTAGAATTTATTGAATTGCCGGAATTGAACTTTTTCCTAGCCACCCAAGCCCACCCGGAATTGAAATCCAGGATGGAGGAGCCCGCCCCCCTTTTTTACGGCTTCGTGAAGGCCTGCATGAATGGCCACCGCTCTTAAACCGCTCTGTTCATCAACTCTCACACCAAGAGGATCCGGATATAGAATAGAACCCCTTTTACTACAGGCCCTCTTTTGTGCTTGCGGCAAGTGAAGAGAATTCGGTTCAAGCGGTCTCTTTATAGACCTTGTCGTTTTCCCTGACCCTCTCTTTGACCTTGATCCCCACAAGATCACCCACTTTGGCCTCTTCAATGGATTGATTATCCATCTCGACGGAGTCCACTGCTTCCTCAAAATCGGTGGTATGGCCTTTGTACTTGAGTAGGTCTCCCGGTTTGATAGTTCCGCCGGTCACTTCAATGGCGGCAACACTTGGCTTGGCAAAGAATTTGACAACGACACCAACCTGTTCTTCTGGCATGATCCGCCTCCTTATTAAAGGTTTGACCAATAGGATATTAAGAAGTCTCTATCGATTTTTGTAAGGTTTGTCAAGGGATCGATGGGGCCTCTATGGTCGGTCAGCCCAAATCAACCACCAAATTTATTTGGAATGAAATTAGGAGCTTATTGAGTAATCCTGATCACCATCAAGGTATTAGATGCAAGGCACCGAGGAGCGACGACTGAGGCGTAATAAAAAAAGGACTCAAGGTGTAAGGCGTATGGCACAAGGTAAAAAAATCTAAGTTCCTCTGTCCCGTGCGCCCTGTGCCTTGTGCCCTAGGCCTTTTGTTGATTCCTTGATGGTGATCAGGGTATTTCCTGGACCAGACCAGAGGTCAGATGTTATACTCCGTTTTTAAAACAAAACCTCAGAAAACGTTAAACTTGATACGGCAAAGTAAAAAGCTCCAAATGCAAGGCTTGCGAATCTTTTGGAATGAGGCGTACGCAAAAGGCTCAAGGCATAAGGTTCAAGGCACAAGGTAAAAGAATATTTTGTAATTTCCCCTGAGCCATGCGCCCTGCACCCTGCGCCCCATTTATACGTCGCAATGACGAAAGATGAAGCATAACGCAGCAGTTGGACTTTTTACGAAGCCGTAGTTATTAGGAAGGAATTGACCCATAAACCCCATTAAACAAATCGAAGAAATCCTGAACGCCCGTAAACCCACGGTGATTGAGGACACAGAGTCCCAATACCGACAGGCTGCGGTCCTGATCCCTCTGTTCAAGCACAATGAGGAATACAAAATCCTTTTTACAAAGAGGACTAACAGGGTAGAGGATCACAAAGGCCAAATCTCTTTCCCCGGGGGGGCTGTCGATGAAGAAGACGATTCTTTTGAGGAGACCGCTCTGAGGGAGGCCTATGAGGAGGTCGGTCTTTTAAGAGAGGACGTGAAAATTTTGGGCCGCGCGGATGATTCCCTCACAGTGGCATCAAATTTCATTATCCACCCCATTGTGGGGTTCGTGCCATACCCATACCCATTCAAAATCAATCCCCGGGAAGTAAAGCGGCTGATAGAGGCGCCCTTTAAAGTTTTTACCGAGGATTATTTGAATCACAAAGATGGTGTGGTGGAGTATGAAGGGGGTCTGTATGAAGGCACCGTCTACAACTATCGCGGAGACGTTATTTGGGGTGCATCAGC
>JAQYVK010000183.1 GCA_030145585.1 Desulfatiglandales bacterium
GAGATGGCTTCAAATAAAAAAAGCCGGCTTCGGAGAGGCCGGCTTTTTAATCATTATAGTAATTGTAGGGATATGGTCCGATTGGCTTTTTTATTAAATCCCCCTGGCCCCCTTTGTCAAAGGGGGAACTTATAAAGGACAGAAGCCATTTCAAAACACCTATTGTGGCAATGCTAAAGTGTAAGTGTTCCCCCCTTTTCAAAAAGGGGGGGGTAGGGGGGATTTTATACTGCCGCACATTCCTTCCAAACGGAACATATTTATGACATCAGCCAGAATGACACGATACAACGATAGTTGCATCCAAAGTTAGCGCTTATGTCTTCAGAACGTATAAAAAGACCACAGTGTAGTCTCAAGGGTTGCACTTTTTAAATGGTGGGCGGTATGGGATTTGAACCCATGACTTCCACCGTGTGAGGATGGCACTCTCCCGCTGAGTTAACCGCCCGGTATGGAAAGGTCAAATGGTTTCGCGCTTGGAAACCGAATCCTTCATTGATATAACAGAAGGGGAGGGATGTAAATAAAAATTCAGTCAAGTCCCACCATTTTTTTCATGGCTTCAATCTCTTCCGATTCCAGATGGCGATAGTGCCCAATCTTCAGATCTCCCAGTTCCAGGACTCCGAATCCGGTGCGAATCAAATGGACAACCCGGTAGCCCACGGCTTCTATCATACGTCTTATGAGCCGGGACCGCCCCCTTGTTACGGTCATTCTTAGGAAGCTCTTTCCCCCTCTTTCTTGAACAAAGGTTATTTTTGACGGACCACTGAACCCGTCATCAAGTTGAACTCCTTTTCCTAAGGCATTTAATTCCCCTTCAGATAATCTCCCTTCAACCGTGATCTTATATGTCTTGGGGACATGGTATCGGGGATGGGTCAGGCGATGGGCCCATTCACCGTCATCCGTAAAGAGTAACAACCCAAGGCTGTCAAAATCGAGACGTCCGACAGAATAAACCCTCTGTTGTATAGTTTTCAGGAGATCAGACGCAAGAGGCCTTCCTGAGGGATCATTGAGGGTGCAAATATACCCAAAGGGTTTGTTGAGCATGAGATAGGATCTATCAGATGGGGGGCGTATCTCATGGCCGTCAACCTTGATGCTATCACGCCCCCAGACCGCTTTGGTTCCCAACTCCCGGATGATCCGCCCGTTCAGCATGACCCTTCCGGACACGATCAATTCATCCCCCTTTCGCCTGGAGGAATGACCGGCCCAGGACAAGATCCTGTTAATTCGCTGGGGGGTCTTCGGATCCTTCTCCAGAGTTTCTCTCTTCGACTCCTGTTTGTGGGGACGTTGTCTCCCCATCCGGGGAGTTGGTCTCCCCTCTCGGGGAGTGGGCATCTCCTTCTGGGGATGGCTCTCCTTGGGAGTGGTCTGTCTCCCCTTGGGAGATGGTCTCTCCGTTCTGGGAGGTTGTCTCTCCTTGGGGAGAGTTGGTCTCCCTTTCCGTGGAGATTGTCTCCCCTTGGGAGATGGTCTCTCCGTTCGTGGAGATGGTCTCCCCGATTGGGGACGTGGCCTCCCCGGTTGGGGACGTGGCTTCCCCGATTGGGGACGTGGCTTCCCCGATTGGGGACGTGGCTTCCCCATTCGGGGACGTGGTTTCCTCATTCGTTGTCGGCTCATGTTCCTCCACACCAAGGGCTTCGATTTCTTTTAATTTTGGCAACGCTTCAAGACTCTGCAAATCAAACACTTCCAGGAATTTATTGGTTGTCCCATAAATGAGAGGCCTGCCAGGCAGATCCTCTCTGCCCATGATTTTCACGAGATCTTTCTCACCCAACATCCTTAGGATACCCCCCACATCCACACCCCTATACCTCTCAATCTCTTGGCGAAGAATAGGCTGCTTGTACGCAATGATGGACAATGTCTCCAGGGCGGCTCGAGAAAGCCGGTTGGGTGAGGTCTGGAGCATTTTTAAGATATAAGGCCCGTATTCGGCGTGGCTCCTGAACTGATAGCCGTTGGCGATATCTTTAAGAATGAAGCTGCGTCCCATCTCCTCATATTCCTGTTTCAAGTCCTCAAGGGCACTTTTTATCTCCGCCAACTTAACGTCGGAAAGCGAACCGTGAATCTCTCGCGCACTAAGGGGTTTGTCCGATGCAAAAAGCAAAGCCTCTACAATTAACTTTAATGATTTACTCATGGGGTATTGTCCTCAGTCTCCTCGAAAAGCCCTTCCAACCGGATATCCTTGTCTGGATCGGATTGAAAAATTCTCACCAGACCCATGTGGACCAATTCCAACAGGGCCAAAAAAGTAATAATAAACTCAGAAACCACCTTATGTCCTAAAAACAGGTCTTGGAAGTAGATCAACCCATCCTTCTTTAAGCGTTCCATAATCTCTGAGACTTTATCCTTAATCGTCCATTTTTCGAATTGCACACTCAAGGAAGCCCCGGGAACGTTTTCTTCAACAATTCGCTTGAACGCATCCATTAGTTGGAAAAGATTCACTTTGAAAACAGGCTCTTCGCCTTCTAAGAGGTGAGAACGATATTCGGGGCTTAAGCGACGGGAGAAGACGTCTCTATCCAGCAAGTCTCTCTCGGAAAGTTCTCCAGCCACTTCTTTCAACTGGAGATATTCCAAAAGCGGACGGGTAATCTCGATCCGAGGGTCCTCTTCTTCGTCTTCATCCAGCCCGGGTAGCAGCATTCTTGATTTGATGTGAAGGAGCGTGGAGGCCATTACCAGAAAGTCCCCGGCCAAGCTGATATTGAGGGCTTTCATGATCTCTATATATTCAAGGTACTGATCCGTAATGACGGCGATCGGGATATCAAAGATATCTAATTCGTTTTTCCGGATTAGATGGATCAGGAGGTCCAGGGGACCCTGAAATATTTCAAGTTTTACTTCATAAGACATGAGCCTGCCCACCGGTGCCGTTTTGAATTGACTTTGCGGTTATATGATTTGACATTTTTCAGAATAGTTCACCCAAAACCCTTCAAAGCTTTACCGCTTCTCTCACCTCGGTCATGGTTTCCTGGGCAATCGATCTGGCTTTAGCATTGCCCTGTTCCATGATCTCCTTAACTTTGTCGAGGTTCGCTTCCAGTTCTTTTCTTTTTTCTCTGATAGGATCAAGGGCTTTGTTGAGATTTTCCGCCAAAATCTTCTTACAATCCACACAACCGAGAGCGGCCGTACGGCAATCTCCATCGATTTGTTTGACGATGTCACTCGGCGTATAGATTTCGTGAAAAGAGAAGACATTACAGACATCCGGATTTCCCGGATCGGTCCTCCTCGCCCTTTGGGGGTCCGTAATCATCCTGGCTACTTTTTTATCAACTTCATCACTGGGATCGGATAGAAAAATCGCATTATTATAACTTTTGCTCATTTTCCGTCTGTCAATGCCAAGCAGTTTTGAAGTGGGGGTCAAGAGCAGGTCCGGTTCGGGAAAAACCTTTTTGTAGAGATGATTGAAGCGTCGGGCTATCTCTCGTGTCATTTCCACATGGGGCCCTTGATCCTCACCCACCGGAACCCCATTCGCCTTGTACATGAGAATATCAGCCGCTTGCAGGACCGGATATCCCAAAAATCCATAGGTGTAAATATCCCTTTGCGTGAGTTGCTGAAGTTGTTCCTTATAGGTGGGGTTCCTCTCAAGCCAGGCAAGAGGCGTGATCATGGAATAAATCAAATGAAGCTCCGCATGTTCCTTAATGTCGGACTGAATAAAAAAAGTGGCCACTTCCGGATCCAGGCCGATGCTAATCCAGTCGATGATGATGTCAAATGTGCTTTCTCCAATAATCTTTGTATCGGAATACTCACTAGTCAAGGCATGCCAGTCCGCAATGAAGTAAAAACAGTCATAGTTTTCCTGCAGTTTTTTCCAGTTGTAGAGAGCCCCATGGAGATGTCCAAGGTGCATTCTCCCGGTAGGTCTCATTCCGCTCACAATCCTCTTTTTAGCCATTCATATTCCTCTGTCTCTATAATAAAAGTAAAAGTTCGCCACAAAGGCACAAAACCACAAAGATTATAATGATACCAACTTTGTTGACCTATTAAAAAGTCCTAAAACCCGTCACTCCGGCAAACCCCGGATCGTAGTACAGGGCAGGCGCGGGAGTCTATAACTTTTCGAAATGACTGGATTCCGGCGTTCGCCGGAATGACGGAGATGGTGTCCGTGCGATTTTTTGTGAAACCATCACCTTAGTGTCTTAGTGGCTCAACTGTCATTAAGAAAGATTTTTTCCGAACCGCTCGTTAACAAAGCTGATTTCATCGTTTTTTGTGCTGATAAAATTATTTAGCCTCGCCTCGAGGAGGCTGTTAAATATCTCCTTATAAAGGAACCCGGGTTGAAAGCCCATGCCCTTTAAATCTTTTCCTTTGAGTATGACCTCCGTCCCCTTCAATTTTGTAAAATAACTCGACAGCATCCGCTTAATTTTTTCGCTGTTTGTCCTCGCCATCAAATAGAGCAAGGTTTCTGTATCATACTGCACGAGCAAAGTATAGAGATCATAGTTATTATTCCCGCTGAATCGAAAGAGTTCACCGTTCACATGCGTCAATCCCAGTCTTTGGGACAGGAGCTTCTGGCTTTCATGATCCACCATTTGCATCCTTTCGACCAGGTTTTGGAGGGCCTTTGCGTTGAGTGAGGATGTCAGACCATGCCAATAGACTTTCCATGGTTCATAGACCTCTCCCAGATAGAGAAGGTTAAACCAAGAAAGGACACCCTTGATATCTCTGAGCAGTTCTCTTATTTTTTTTGTATATTTAATATCAGGAGAAATAAATTGCAATATTTGAAGTTCATTCATCCTCTCAATGGACCGGAGGGGCTCCTGTTCCATCAATAACAATTTCAACTCTATAAAAAGCCGCCGTCCGGAAAGGCCCTTGAAGCAGTTGATATTGACAGCATTTTTTATAAGGGCGAGTGTGAGCTTACCGATTTTGAATCCGAACCGCTGTTCAAAACGGATCGCCCTCAAAACCCGGGTAGGATCTTCCACAAAGCTGAGGTTATGTAAGACGCGAATGACCTTTTGTTTAATGTCCTTCTGGCCCCCAAAGTGATCCACGAGTGTACCAAAATCATCCTCGTTCAATTTAACTGCCAAGGTATTGATGGTGAAGTCACGCCGGAAGAGATCCATTTTAAGAGAACTCGTCTCTACTATGGGAGGTGCTGCCGGGGATTCATAATACTCCATTCGGGCCGTGGCCACATCGACCTTGAAACCATTCGGGAAAATAAGCACGGCCGTTCCGAATTTTCGGTGACTCCTAACTCTGACCTCCTTGTTTTCGGCAAAGGCATGGGCGAACTTGATTCCATCCCCTTCCACAACAACGTCCACATCCAAGTTTTCCCGCTTTATAAGAACATCTCTGACCAGTCCGCCGACGAGGTAAACATTATAACCAAGCATATCGGATACTTTCCCAAATTCTTCAAAAAGATCGTTTATCTTTTTGGGTAGCCTTTCTCTCAACATGGAGGATATGTATTTCTTCTTGGGGAACAGGGACTCATGTCTTGATTCGTACAGAAAATTTGGGAGCACCGGTCCTCCCACGAGGATATTTAATAGATCTGTCCTCGTAATGACGCCGACCACCTCATTTCCTTCCATAACGGGAAGAATGCGCAATTTGTTCTTAATGATCAGCTCCTGGACTTCACTAAGCGAGGCATCAGGGCTTACGGTGAAGAACTCGATATTCATATACTCCTTGACCGGAACATGCCCAAGTTCGAAATAGACTGCTTTCTCGACGATCTGCCGGGTCATATATCCCATTAAGGTCCCCTCTTCGTTGAGGACCAGCAGGACATTGATATTGTATTGGGTCATGATCGTGGCGGCCTCTTTCATCGTTTCTTGGGGGGAGATATGTATCACCGGAGATGACATCATATCCCTTGCCTTTTTTTGGGGATTGATCTGGCTTATCAGGAGGGACTTGAGAGACCTTTCCATCTGCACTAGGGTTTTATTTTTGATTGTGGCCGAGGCCGCCTCCGGATGGCCGCCTCCACCGAAGGCAAGGGCTATCTCAGCCACGTTGATATCTTCCACACGACTTCGGGCGACCAGGTATATCTTATCAACCATCTGAGCAAGGGCAAAGATGGCGTTCAGATTTTCCATTTCCATGAACTTATGAACAAGGACTGCAAAATCACCGATATAGGTATCACTGATAACTTTAGAGATAACCACTTCCGTACCGTTGATCGTATGGGTGGTGGCAGATTTGGTGAGATCGTTTAACAACCAAACCTGTTCGGCTGAAAGTTCTCTGGTGAGCATATCTGCGATGAGATTTTGGTTCGCCCCCTGCTCGGAAAGCCAGGCTGCCGCCCGGTGATCTTCCGGCCTCGTGGAGGAAAAGGTGAAAGAGCCGGTATCTTCATGGATTCCCAGACTCATGATCGTCGCTTCATCGGCAGAAATCGGGATCCCCCTTTCTCTGATGAGTTCCGTTAAGATGGAAGTGGTTGCTCCCACCTCTTTAACCACATCCTCTTTTCCTCCGACATCATCCTCAGAATCCGGGTGGTGATCATAGACATGTATTTCGAGGTCTTCATTGTCCGCGATTTCGGCAAATTTCCCGATGCGGCTCTTTTGGCGGGTATCCACGAGAATAAGACGCTTTATCCGGTCAAAATCAATCTGCTTGATTTTAGTGAAATCGAACAGGTAGGAGGTGGAGTGGAGAAAGAAGTTTCTCAGGTTCCTTTCCTGAGAGCCGGGAAAGACCAGGACCGCCTCGGGATACAATTTTTTAGCTGCGATCATGGATGCGAGGGCATCAAAGTCCGCGTTGATATGAGTGGTGATGACCTCTTCGTGGACTTTCTCCTGCGAAGAAGTTCCCTTTCCCTTGCTCTTTTCTATCTTTTGCATAGCATGATCATATCATAGACTTAGGAGGTCAGCCCAACATTCCGCCAAAAAGATAGGCGGACAAGCCCGTGATAAAAACGGCGGGTAAAAATAACGGTGGGCAAGCTGTAAAAACATTATTTAGAGAAACCGTGAAGAAGTCCCGACCAAAGGTCGGGCTTTCTTCTGCTGTTTTTAAAAACAGCCGCTGTCTTGTTGAAAGGAACTTTCAGCAGGACAGCGGGACTGTAGGAAATAAAAAAAAGGCCGGGCACAAGAAAAACTGCACCGGCCATATGACCCAGGTTGAAAAGGTGTCAGCTACAATCCCTTGAGTTTTTCGTCATCTTCCTGTCTTTTTTTACAATCAATACAAAGGGTTGTGACAGGTCTTGCCTTTAGCCTCGCTTCGGAAATCTGCTCCCCGCACTCTTCGCACATGCCATAGGTCTTGTTTTCAATCCTCTCCAGGGCTTCTTTAATTTTCCCTATGAGTTTCCTCTCCCGGTCACGTATCCTGAGGGTGAAGTTCCTGTCCGATTCTAAAGTGGCCCTGTCTGCGGGATCCGGCATATTTTCTTTCCGGGAGGTCATACCGGTGACGGTCTTATTTGCCTCACTTAAGAGCGCATCCAGCCTTCCATCGAGCAATTTTTTAAAATATTCCTGTTTTTTCTTTGTCAACATGATCCAATCTACACCTCTTCTTTATTGTTTGATTTTCTGCCAGAAATGGTTTCCCTTTTTGGATTTTTTTAATTCTTCTGTTTCCTTAAACGCTTCCAGAAGTTCCCTCTGTTGATGACTGAGTGTCTTCGGTATCTTGATATTAATTTTTATGTAAAGGTCCCCTTTTTTATTCCGGTGGAGGTTTGGCATGCCGTATCCGTTTAAAGCCAAGATCTCACCCGGTTGTGTCCCTTTAGGGATCCTCAAATCCTTCGTCTCATCGCCTCCAAGAATTGGAATCGTTACGGAATCACCAAGGGTCGCCTGAACGAAGGATATTGGAATCTCACACAGAAGGTGGTCCCCTTCTCTATTAAAAAAACCATGTTCACCGACATGGATAACCACGATGAGGTCCCCTGAGGGGCCGCCATGCTCTCCAGGTTCTCCTTCCCCCTGCAAGCGCAGTTGAGAACCCGTATCCACGCCCGCCGGCACTTTCAGGGTGATTGTCTTGTCGACCTGGACGCTTCCCCTGCCATGGCATTCATTACAGGGATCCGTTATGATACGACCCTCACCGTGACACGTAGGGCAGGTTGTGCTGATCTGAAAAAAACCCTGGGACCGGACGACCTGTCCTTGGCCTTGACATGTGGAACAGTTCTGAAGTTCCGTGCCGGGCGTCAAACCGGACCCGTGACATGTCTCACATGATGCAATCTTTTGAAATTGGATTTCTTCCTCTTTACCATGAAAAGCATCCTCAAGGGTCAATTCTAAATCATATCTGAGGCTGTTTCCCTGTCTAACCCTGCTACTTCCGCCCCGCCTCGTCCCAAAACCAAAGAATTCCTCGAAGACATCCCCAAAGCTGGAGAATATGTCATCAAAACCGCTAAAACCCTTGAAACCGGTCCCTTCGAGCCCTTCATGCCCGAAGCGATCATATATCTGTCTTTTTTCCCCGTTCCTCAATACTTCATAGGCCTCGGCAGCTTCTTTAAACCGCTCCTCAGCTTCCCCGTCACCCTGGTTGCGGTCCGGATGATATTTCATCGCCAGTTTTCTATACGCTTTTTTTAAATCGCCGTCGCCGGCATCACGTGAAACGCCGAGGACCTCGTAATAATCTCTTTTAGACATTTTCAGTCGCTCTCTGCCACCTCAGCCTCATTCTTTTTTTCTTTGGTCGCAGCTTTTTGGTCATCTTTTTCCTCTGTCGCCTCAGGGAGGAGACCCGCCTCAGGACGGAGACTAGCCTCGGCCTCGGC